>NZ_JBFARL010000032.1:0-56261 GCF_040674655.1 Actinomadura sp. NPDC049753
CCCGCGATGGTACGAGCCGGTGCATATCGTCCGCGTATCGAAAATCCCATACGCGCCGGCAACACCGCGCCGCCTTGACTGGCCGCATGGCTGAGTGGACGGCCGGCCCGGTCCAGGCGATGGTCAAGGAGGCCTCGTCGATCTTCGCCGAGCACCTGCCGGTGCGGCGGACGTTCTCCACCGGCATCAGCCGGACGGTGGCGTCGCCGGCCGCGCTGCCCGAGGCCTACGAGCAGGCGGTGAAGGCGGTGCGGGTCGGGCGCCAGCTCAACGGCGCGGGCGCGCGGGCGCACTTCGACCAGCTCGGCGTGTACCGGCTGCTGAGCCTCGTCTCCGACCCCGAGGAGCTGCACGCGTTCGTCCGCGAGACGCTGGGCGACCTCGCCGCCGACGACGAGCCGGAGCTGGTGGACCTGCGCCGCACCCTCCAGGTGCTGCTGGAGACGAACCTCAACGTCGCCGAGACGGCGCGCCGGCTGCACTTCCACTACAACACGCTGCGGTACCGCATAGGGAAGCTCGAAAGGATGCTCGGAGCCTTCACCGAGGACGCCCATCTGCGACTCAACCTCACCCTCGCCCTTCACGTCCTGCGCATGCGCGGTATCTGAGGGTAGCGGCGGTGTCCCGGCGACCCCGGGACGCCGCACCGGAGCGCCCGGGGGCCGTGGCCCGGATCGGCCCGCCGGCGCACCGGCCGGTCCTCCCAATCCTGGGCGCGGGGTTTGGCAGAAGTCGCCGATGCCCGCCCAACAGGGTAGATCTACCTTGCCCGCATGACAGGCCCGCGGGAACGCGGCCGGCTGAGCAGGAGGACCCCCGATGGTGATCGGCTGGAAGCTGCACGGGGACGGGCGGACGCCGCCCCCCGGGGAGGTCG
The DNA here is from genome assembly GCF_040674655.1 of Actinomadura sp. NPDC049753. NCBI lineage: Bacteria > Bacillati > Actinomycetota > Actinomycetes > Streptosporangiales > Thermomonosporaceae > Actinomadura > Actinomadura sp. NPDC049753. The sequence goes on from NZ_JBFARL010000032.1 coordinate 881, forward strand.
TCCGCCCGGACGAGCGGCTGTCGTGGCCGCGGACCGCGGGCATCGGCGCCCAGCACGTGGTCGCGATGTTCGGGGCCACGTTCGTGTTCCCGCTCGTGATGGGCCTGGACCCCAACCTCGCGATCATGATGTCCGGGATCGCGACGATCCTGTTCCTGCTGATCGTGGGCGGCCGGGTGCCGAGCTACCTCGGCACGAGCGCCTCGTTCGTCGGCGCGGTCGCGGCGATCCGCGCGGCGGGCGGCGACAGCGCCACCGTCACCGGGGCGATCCTCGTCGCGGGCCTGGTGCTCGCGGTGGTCGGCGTGCTCATCCACGTCGTGGGCGGCGAGGTCATCCACCGGGTGTTCCCGCCGGTGGTCACGGGCGCCGTGGTGATGCTGATCGGGTTCAACCTGGCCCCGGTCGTCGCCACCGTGTACTGGCCCCAGGACCAGTGGGTGGCGCTGGCGACGCTGGCGTTCGCGGTGCTCTGCGCGGTGCTGCTGCGGGGGTTCTGGTCGCGGATCACGATCCTGCTGGCGCTGGTGTTCGGCTTCGTCCTGTCGTGGCTCCTCGACGCCACCGCAGGCAAGATCACCTCTGTGCTGCCGGGGCAGAACCTGCTGGACGGGGCGGGCAAGCCGTGCGCGGCCGAGGGCCCCTACTGCGTCGCCACCGCGTTCCCGCACGAGCGGGTGAGCTTCACCGGCGTCAAGGCCGCCGACTGGTTCGGCTTCCCCGACCTGCACGCCCCCGACTTCAAGACCTCGGCGATCCTGCTGGCGCTGCCCGCCGTCATCGCCCTGATCGCGGAGAACACCGGGCACGTCAAGGCCGTCGCCGCGATGACGGGCGACGACCTGGACCCGGTCCTCGGCCGGGCCATCGCCGCGGACGGCGTCGGCACCGCCCTCGCCACCGCCGTGGGCGGCTCGCCCACCACCACCTACGCCGAGAACATCGGCGTCATGGCCGCGACCCGGATCTACTCGACGGCCGCCTATCTCGTCGCCGCCGTCGTGGCGATCCTGTTCGGGCTGTGCCCGAAGTTCGGGGCCCTCGTCGCCGCGACGCCGGGCGGCGTCCTCGGCGGCATCACCGTCGTGCTCTACGGGATGATCGGGCTGCTCGGCGCGAAGATCTGGATCGAGAACCGGGTCGACTTCGGCGACCCGGTCAACCTCGTCCCGGTGGCGGCCGCGATCATCCTGGCGATCGGGAACGTGACACTCCGGGTCACCGACGACTTCCCGCTCCAGGGCATCGCGCTCGGTACCATCGCCGTCCTGGTCGGCTACCACGTCCTGAACGTGCTGCGCCGGCCGGAGGACACCGGCGGCGGCGTCATCGCCCCGGCGGAGGAGGAGATCGGCGGCCCCGTCCGGCACTCCCGGCACGAGCCGCCCGAAACGGGTACACCGAAGGGCGATGCGAGCTGACGCAGATGCGAGCTGACGGGACGGCGCGGTGAAACCGCCTCCGTTCGGGTACCACGCGCCGGGCACGCTCGGCGAGGCCCTGGACGCGCTCGCCGCCGCGCCCGGCGGGAAGGTGCTCGCGGGCGGGCAGAGCCTCATCCCGCTGCTGAACATGCGGCTGGCCGCGCCGTCCGACCTCGTCGACATCAACCGGGTCGCGGAGCTGGACACGCTGCACGTCGGCGACCAGGGCGTGCGGGTCGGCGCGCTCGCCCGGCACGCGCGGGTGGAGCGCTCGGCGGAGGCGGCGGCCGTGCAGCCGCTGCTCGGCCGGGCGCTCCGGCACGTCGCGCATCCGGTGATCCGCAACCGGGGGACGGTCGTCGGCAGCCTCGCGCACGCCGACCCCGCCGCTGAGATGCCCGCGGTGCTGGCCGTCCTCGGCGGGACGGTCGAGGCGGCGTCGGCGCGGGGCCGCCGCACCATCCCGGCCGCCGCGTTCTTCCGCGGGCCGCTGGAGTCGGCGCTGGAGCCCGGCGAGCTGGCCGTCTCGGCGTTCTTCCCGGCCGTGCCGCCCCGCACCGGCACCGCGTTCGCCGAGACGGCGCGGCGGCACGGCGACTACGCGCTGAGCGGCGTCGCCGCCGTCGTCGGCCTCGACGAGGACCTGCGGGTCGCGTCCGTGCGGGCGGGGTTCCTCGGCATCGCGCCGGCGCCGCTCGTCCTCGACCTGACCGGAGCCGCGGGTCCCCGCGGGGACTGGGCGGCCGCCGCCGCGCACGTCCGGGAGCGGATCGATCCCGAACCCGACATCCACGCGGGCGCCGCGTACCGGCGCCACCTGACCGGCGTGCTCGCCGAGCGCGCCCTGAACGCGGCCGCCGCCGAGGCGCTGCGGAGGGCGGAGGACTGATGGCCGAGGGCTTCGAGGTCGCGCTGACCGTCAACGGGACGCACCGCACGGCCCGCGTCCCGGCGCGGCGGCTGCTGTCGGACCTGCTCCGGCACGACCTCGGGCTCACCGGCACGCACGTCGGCTGCGAGCACGGCGTCTGCGGGTGCTGCACCGTCCTGCTGGACGGGGACCCGGTGCGCTCGTGCCTGATGCTCGCCGTCACCGCCGCGGGCCACGAGGTCACCACCGTCGAGGGGCTCGCCGCGCCGGACGGGACGCCGTCGCCGGTGCAGCGCGCGTTCCGCGAGTGCCACGGCCTGCAGTGCGGGTTCTGCACGCCCGGCTTCCTCTGCACCGTCACGGCGCTCCTCCGGGAGACGCCGCGCCCGACGGACGACCAGGTCCTGGAGGGGATCTCGGGGAACCTGTGCCGCTGCACCGGGTACCAGAACATCGTCAAGTCGGTGCACCGCGCCGCCGACCTGCTCAGCGGGTCCGCGGGGGGCGAGGGGGCGTCCCTCCGCAATGAACCAAGCGGTTCCGGGGGGCATGGGGGGTCGTCCCCCCGCAATGAGACGGCCGAGGAGTCGTGAATGGGCACCAGGGTCTTCGGTGAACCGGTCGAGCGGCGCGAGGACGCCAGGCTCCTCACCGGGCGCGGCCGCTACCTCGACGACCTCGGGCGGGACGCGCTCGCGGCGGCGTTCGTGCGCTCCCCCCACGCGCACGCCCGGATCGCCGACATCGACGTGTCGGGGGCCCTCGACGTCGACGGGCTGGTCGCCGTCTACACGTGGGAGGACCTGCCCGGGAAGGTCGGGGACCCGCTGCCGCTGCTCATCCCGCACCCGGCCCTGACCCACGGCCGCACCGGGTTCCCGCTGGCCCGCGACGTCGTCCGGCACGTCGGCGAGCCCGTGGCGATGGTCGTGGCCCGCGACCGCTACCTGGCCGAGGACGCCGTCGAGCGCATCCGCGTCGAGTACGAGCCCCTGCCGCCCGTCGTCGGCATCGAGGCGGCGGAGCGCGCCGAGCACCTGGTGCACGACGACGTGCCCGGCAACGTGGGCGCCGTCCTGGTCCAGGAGAACGGCGACGCCGCCGCCGCGATCGGCGCCGCGCCGCACGTGCTGGAGTTCCGGCTCTCCATCGAGCGCAGCGCGTCCATGCCCCTGGAGGGGCGCGGCGTCTACGCCCGGTGGGACGCCGACGACGGCTCGCTGCGCGTGTACTCCTCCACGCAGGCGTCCACCAGCGTGCGGGCGGCGATCGCGGCGCGGCTCGGGCTGCCGAACGGCAAGGTCGAGGTGATCGCGCCGGACGTCGGCGGCGGCTTCGGCGTGAAGATCGTCCACCCGTGGCCCGAGGAGGTCCTCGTGCCGTGGGCGGCGCGGCTGCTGGACCGCGAGATCAAGTGGACCGAGGACCGCCGCGAGCACTTCGTCTCCGCCGCGCACGAGCGCGGGCAGCTCCAGGACGTTCGGGTCGGCTTCGACGGCGAGGGCCGCGTCCTCGGCCTGGAGGTGCGGATCCTGCACGACCACGGCGCCTACACCCCGTACGGGATCATCATCCCGATCGTCACCTCCACCCAGCTCCTCGGCCCCTACAAGATCGGCGCGTACCGGGCGGAGGTCGTCAGCCTCTACACCAACACCCTCATCGTCACCCCGTACCGGGGCGCGGGCCGCCCGCAGGGGGTGTTCTGCATGGAGCGGACGATGGACCGCATCGCCCGCCACCTCGGTCTCGACCGCGCCGACGTGCGCGCGGCGAACTTCATCCAGCCGGACGAGTTCCCCTACGACCAGGGCCTGACGTTCCAGGACGGCCGGCCGCTGATCTACGACTCGGGCGACTACCCCGAGCTGCTCCGCAGGGCCCGCGGGCTGATCGGCTGGGACGGCTTCGAGGCCGAGCGCGCCGCCGCCGCGTCCCGCGGGCGCCGCCTCGGGATCGGCCTCGGCGTCTACGTGGAGGGCACGGGCGTCGGCCCCTACGAGGGCGGGCACGTCGAGATCGACACCGCGGGGCGGGTGCACGTGTCGACCGGGCTCACCTCGCAGGGCCAGGGCCACGAGACCGTGTTCGCGCAGATCGCCGCCGCCGAGCTGGGCGTCCCCATCGAGGACGTTCACGTCACGACGGGCGACACGCGGCGGTTCGGGTACGCGGTCGGGACGTTCGCGTCCCGCGCGGCGGTGATGAGCGGCAACGCGATCGCGCTGGCGTGCCGGAAGGTCCGCGGCAAGGCGCTGCGCATCGCGGGGGAGGCCCTGGAGGCCGACCCGGACGACCTGGAGATCACCGACGGGGTCGTGCATGTGCGCGGCGACCGGTCCGCGGCCGTCCCGCTGCGGACGGTGGCGGTGCTGTCCAACCCGCTGCGGTACGCGTTCGACGAGGAGGCCGCGGCGGCGACGCAGTTCGCGGTGGGGCGGCCGGTCACCGAGCCGCCCGTCGCGGCCGGGGACGAGCCCGGCCTGGAGGGCCGCGACTACTACTCGCCGGTGCGCTCGACGTTCGCCTCCGGCGCGCACGCCGCGATCGTGGAGGTCGACCCGGACACGGCCGAGGTCGCGATCCTGCGGTACGCGGTCGTGCACGACTGCGGGCGGCTCGTCAACCCGATGGTGGTCGAGGGCCAGATCCACGGCGGCGTCGCGCAGGGCGTCGGCGGCGCGCTGTACGAGCGGATGGTGTACGACGAGTCGGGGCAGCTGCTCAACGCCTCGTTCATGGACTTCCTGATGCCGTACGCGACGGAGGTCCCGCGCATCGAGACCGACCATCTGGAGACGCCGTCGCCGCTGAACCCGCTCGGCATCAAGGGCGCGGGGGAGGCCGGCGTCATCCCCGTGTCGGCGGTGATCGCGTCGGCGGTCGAGGACGCGGAGGGGATCCGGGTGGACGCGATGCCGCTGTCTCCCGACGACCTGTACACGCTTCGGCTGCGCGCCGCGGACGACCCGTCGCTGCGCGTCCGCGAGGGCGCCGACGCCGTCTGAGGCGGCGCGTGTCCAAGGGCGTCTCCCGGGGCCGGCCGGGGTCGAGGCTGGCGGGGCCGGCTCGGGAAAGCAGGGGACCTCGGCCCCGCCAGCGTGTTGACCTTAGGCACAGTCCGCCCGGCCCTCCGGCTCAACCGGGTTTCCTCCGGGAAGGTCCCTTTCAGGCGTGGGACGGCTGGTCGGGGGCATTTCCGCCGAGCGAGCGCGGCAGGTAGTTCTGCACCGCGGCGGGCCGGAAGCCGGCCTGCCTGATCCAGCCGAGGATCATCTGGAACTCCCCGGCGAGCCCCTTGCGGTAGTGCATGAGGACGATGTCGCCGGGCTTGAACCCCTTGCCGCCGTCGGCGCGCGCGAAGCCGTTGTAGCCGACTCCGGGCCCAGAGGTGCCGTTGTAGAACTCCGCCGACCACAGCAGCACCGACTTGATGCCGCATTCCTTGGCCACCTGGAGGGTGGTCTGGTTGTAGCTCCCGAACGGGGGACGGAAGATCTGCGGTCGGCGCCCGTACTGCTTCGTGATGGCCTCGGAGGAGTCGCAGATCTGCTTCTTCTGCGCCTCGGCGCTCAGCGTCGCCATGTTGGGGTGCGTGACGGTGTGGTTCTCCATCTGCGAGCCCGCGTTGCGCAACGCCCAGAAGTACTGCCCCTGCCCCTTGATGTAGGTGGAGGTCAGGAACGTCAGGATGGGGACCTTCTCCTTGCGGACGAGGTTCACGAACTCCGAGTCGTAGGTGTAGCCGTCGTCGATGGTCAGGAAGACGACGCGGTCCTGCGTCTGGATGCTCCTGATGACGGGCGGCAGGCCGTTCGCGGCGGGCTGCGGCGCCGTCCAGGACCCGGGCTTCGGCGTCGCCCACCGCTGGTCGTCGAGCACGGAGGCGAGCTGCGTCCGCATGGACGGACCGGACCCGCCGCCCAGCCGGGCGGTCACGACGGGCCAGCCGCCCGCCGCCACGCCGAGCACTCCGGCGGCGACCATGGCGATCACGGGGGTCTTCCCTGGCATCGGCCGCGTACTCCGTTCGGTCGGGGGTCTGCAGCTTTCAGGGGCGTGCAGTGGGTCCGCATCGGTTGACGCGCGAGCGGCGAGCGGGGTTCGCACCCGCGCGGAACCTGGCGGACATATCTGACCATTCCCAGCCGCCCCGGGGGTGCATCTGCCCAATCCTCGGCGTGTACTCGGCAGAAGTTGCCGTTCGGGGAGGCCGCGGGGTTCTCTAAAGTCGGGTCATGCAGCTCACCGGCAGTGCCAGCGTCGCCGCGCCGCTCGACCGCGTCTGGGACGCGCTCCAGGATCCGGCCGTGCTGGCGAGGACGATCCCCGGTTGCCGCTCCCTGGAGGAGACGGGCGACGGCACCTACCGCATGACGGTCACCGCGGGCGTCGCGTCGATCCAGGGCACCTACGTGGGGCAGGTCGAGCTGGCCGACCCCGACCCGCCGCGCTCGTTCGTCCTGCGCGCCCGCGGCCAGGGCGCGCCCGGCACGGTGGACGCCACGGTCCGCGTCCGGCTGTCGGACGGCGACGGCGCGACCCGGATCGACTACGACGCGGACGCGGTCGTCGGCGGGATGGTCGGCGGCGTCGGGCAGCGGATGCTCGGCAGCGTCGCCAAGCGCACCGCGGGCGAGTTCTTCGCCGCCGTCGAACGCGACCTCACGGCCCTGGCCCCGGGCCCGGCCCCGGCCGCGGAGCCGGTTCCCTCGGCTCAGGCGGCCCCGTCCGCCGCCGGGACCGTGTATCCGGGACGCGCCGCGGCCGCGCCCCCGCCCCCGGCGTGGGTCCCGACGGCCGTCGCGTTCGGGGCCGGCGGAGCGGTGGCCCTCGCAGGCGTCGCGGTGGGCTACCTCATCGGCCGCCGCTCCCGCTGAGGCGCCCGCCGGAAACGGCGACGGCGGGCGCCCCGGGCGAGATCGCCCGGACGCCCGCCGCCGGAAGCCGCTAGCTGACGCCGACCAGGTCGACGACGAAGATGAGCGTCTCGCCGGGCTTGATGGCGGGGCTCGGGCTGCGGTCGCCGTAGGCCAGGTGCGGCGGGATGACGAGCTTGCGCCGGCCGCCGACCTTCATCCCGGCGATGCCCATGTCCCAGCCCTTGATGACGCGGCCGGAGCCGAGCTCGAAGTCCAGGGTGCCGCCGCGGTTCCAGGACGCGTCGAACTCTTCGCCGGTCGACCACGACACGCCGACGTAGTGCATCGACACCTGCGAGCCCTTGACGGCCTCCGGGCCGTCGCCCTCGGTGATGTCGGTGATGTCGAGGTACGCGGGCGGCTGGCCCTCGGGGAAGTCGATCTCGGGGCGTTCAAGCGCCATGAACGGGCTCCAGCGGTCTCGTCAGATGTGAGGACAGGACAGAGCTGCTCAGCCTATCCGCACGCCGGTCACGAAAGAACGACGCCTCCGTTGGCAAGTTGCGACGGTTTCGCAGGTGGCCGGCGTCCGGTAGACCTCTGTCCATGGTGAGGCGGCTGAGGATCGGCATCGACACGGGCGGGACGTTCACCGACGTCGTCGCGCTGGACGGCGACGGGGCGCTCGTCACCACCAAGACGCCCTCGACGCCCGCCGACCCGGCCGAGGGGTTCGCCGACGGCGTCGCGAAGATCCTGCGGCTGACCGGCGCGGAGCCGGCGGACGTGGCGGCGCTGACGCACGGCACGACGGTCGCCACGAACCGCCTGCTGGAGGACCGGATCGACGACCTCGGGCTCGTCACCACCGAGGGCTTCGAGTCGATCCTGGAGATCGCCCGGCAGAGCGTCCCGGACGGCTACGGCAACAGCTACTTCTGGGTGAAGCCGCCGCGGATCGTCCCCGCGCACCGGGTGCGGGCGGTCGGCGGGCGGCTCGACCACACCGGCGCCGAGCTGCGCCCCTTCGACGAGGAGTCGGCCGTCGCGGCGGCCCGCTGGTTCCGCGACCAGGGCGTCCTCGCGATCGGGGTGTGCTTCCTGCACTCCTACGCCGACCCGTCCCACGAGCTGGCGATGCGGGACGTGCTGGCCCGGGAGCACCCGGACGCGGTCGTCTCGCTGTCGTGCGAGGTGCTGCGCGAGTACCGCGAGTACGAGCGGTCGGTGACGACGCTCGTCGACGCCGCCGTCAAGCCCGCGATGAACGGCTACCTCGCGCGGATCGCCGAGCGCGTCGCGGCCCGGTTGCTGGTGATGAAGAGCAACGGCGGCGTCCTGTCGGCGGACGAGGTGGCGCGGCAGCCGATCACGACCGTGCTGTCCGGCCCGGCGGCCGGGGCGCTCGGCGCGGCGTTCGTGGTCGCGCGCGGCGGCCACGGCTCGGTGGTGACGCTGGACGGCGGCGGGACGTCCACCGACGTCGCGGTCGTCCTGGACGGCGAGCCCACCCTCACCACCGAGGGGTCCATCGGCCGCCACCCCGTCAAGATCCCGATGATCGACATCGTGACCGTCGGCGCGGGCGGCGGGTCGGTCGCGTGGCGCTCGCCCGACGGCGCGCTGAAGGTCGGGCCGCGCAGCGCCGGGGCCGACCCCGGGCCGCTGTGCTACGGGCGCGGCGGCGCCGAGGTCACGGTGACCGACGCGCACGCCGTCCTCGGCCGCATCCCGCCGCACCTGCTGGGCGGCGAGGTGCCCCTGGACGTGGACGCCGCCCGCCGGGGCCTGGAGGCCCTCGCCGCGGACCTCGGCCTTTCCGTGGAGCGGGCCGCCGCCGGGATCCTGGAGATCTCCGCGTGGAACCAGGCCAACGCCATCCGGCAGATCACCGTGAAGCGCGGCCTGGACGTGCGCGACTACCCGCTCGTCGCGTTCGGCGGTTCCGGGCCCCTGCTGGCGTGCCGGCTGCTCGACGTCCTCGGCCTGCCCGCCGCGGTCGTCCCGGAGAACCCCGGCAACCTGTCGGCCTTCGGGCTGCTCACGGTGGACGTGAAGAACGACTACGTCCGGACCCGCGTCGTCCGCGACGCCGAGCTCGACCCCGCGCTCCTCGCCGGCGTCTACGCCGACCTCGAATCCGAGGCCGGCGAGGCCCTGGCCCGCGAGGGGTTCCCCGAGGACCGCCGCCGCTTCGCCCGCTCCGCCGACCTGCGCTACTACGGCCAGGCGTTCGAGGTGCGGGTCTCCGTCCCCGCCGGGCCGCCGGACGAGGGGCTGCGCGCCGAGGTCGTCCGCCGCTTCCACGACGCGCACGAGGCCCTCTACGGGTACTGCTACCGGGGCGACCCGCGCCATCCGGTCGAGTGGGTCAACCTGCGGGTCTCCGGCATCGGCCCCATCGAACGGCCGCGCCCGACCGAGCGCCCGCCCGGCGACGGCGACCCGTCGCGGGCCCGCACCGGCGCCCGGGCCGTCTACTTCGACGCGTGGGAGGAGGCGGCCGTCTACCGGCGCGAGAAACTCGCGCCCGGCGACACCGTCGAGGGTCCGGCCGTCATCGAGGAGTTCGGCTCGACGCTCCCGCTGCATCCCGGCTTCACGGCGGCCCTCGACGGCCACGGCAACCTGGTGGTGACCCGATGACCGGCCCCGCGCCCGACCCGATCCTGCTGGAGATCGTCGAGGGGACGCTGGCCTCGGTGGAGCGCGAGGTCGAGACGGCCATCGCCCGCACCGCCCGCTCCCCGATGATCCGCGACGCGCACGACTTCCGCGCCGGGATCCACGACCGCCGCCTGCGCAAGCTGACCGGACGGTCCTACTCGGCGCTCGTCCAGCCGGTCGCCCGCGACTTCCCGCCGGACGAGATGCGGCCCGGCGACGTCTTCTTCCACAACGACGTCTACCTGTCCGAGGGCGGCATCGGGCACCTGCCCGACCTGTGCGTGACGGTCCCGGTGTTCCACGGCGACGAGGTGGTCGCGTTCGTCCAGGCGTTCGGCCACCACGACGACATCGGCGGCGCCGTCCCCGGGTCGATGCCGAGCCACGCCCGCAGCGCGTTCGAGGAGGGCCTGATGGTCCCGCCGATCAAGCTGTGGGACCGGGGCGTGCCGAACCGGGCGGCGCTGGCCATCATGACCCGCAACTCGCGGATGCCCGACTCCCTCGCCGGCGACCTGGACGCCGAGTGCTCGGCGTGCCTGATGGGCGCCCGCCGCCTCGGCGAGCTGTTCGCCCGCTACGGCCGCGCCGACGTCGAGGCCTGCTTCGACGCGATCATCGACCGGACCACCGAGACGTTCCGCCGCGAGCTGCTCACCAAGATCCCGGACGGGACGTTCGTGTGGGAGGACTACGCCGAGCACGACGGCGTCGACCCGCCCCGCCTGCACGCCCAGCGCATCACGCTGACGGTCGACAAGGCGGCCGCCGTCCCGCTCGTCATCGACTTCACCGGGACGTCCCCGCAGGCCAAGGGGCCCATCAACCACGCCGGCGACTACTCGGACGGCGTGTTCCTGAAGAAGTGGCTGGCGCCCGTCCTGCGCAACCTCGCCGACACCCCGGAACGGGCCGCCGAACTCGACGTCAACGAGGGCGTGGTGCCGCTCATCGAGATGCGGTTCCCGGAGAAGGGCACCCTGCTCACGCCCGTGTTCCCCGCCCCGACGAACGCCCGCACGTTCGTCATCCTGCGGCTCCTCGGCGTCCTCGCGGGCGTGCTGGCCAAGGCGACGGGCGGCCGGATGCCCGCCGACCAGGAGACGATCCGCTACACCGGCGTCTACGGCGAGGACGACCGGGGCCCGTACCTGATGCGGGAGGTGCTCGGCGGCGGCTCCGGCGGCCGCTACTACGCCGACGGCGAGGACACCATCCACGTCGTGCCCGACTCCCGCAACATCCCCGCCGAGTTCGCCGAGGCCCGCTGGCCGTTCGTCGTCGAACGCCTCGGCCTCGCCGTCGACTCGGGCGGGCCGGGGGAGCACCGCGGAGGCCTCGGCTACGACAAGCACATCCGGATGCTCCGCGACGCCCACTACATGTCGATCGCCGACCGCTCCATCCTGTCGTGCTGGGGCGTCAACGGCGGCCGCGCGGGACGCCCGTTCCGCGTCGACATCGACGGGGAGGAGATGGACGGCCTCGTCGACGACCGCCCCGTCCGCGCCGGGCAGGTCATCCGCATCCGCACCACCGGCGGGGGCGGCTGGGGCGACCCGCTGAACCGCGACCCGTCCCGCGTCGCCGCCGACGTCCGCGACGGCAAGGTCTCCCCGGCCGGCGCCCGCGACGACTACGGCGTCGTCCTCACCGACGGCGCCGTGGACGCCGAGGCGACCGGGACCCTCCGAGCGCGCCTCCGCGCGGAGCGCGGCCCCGTCCCGTTCTTCGACCGAGGCCCCGGCTACCCGCACCTCTCCGGCGGCGCCACCTCCGCCGCCGTCGACTCCCTCGACCCTTGAGCCCCTGGTCAGCGCGGGCGCCCGGGCGAATTCAGAATACGATCTGATAACGTGGAGCCATGAGCACCAGGACCCGCCCGGACTCGGTCACCTTCTCCGACCTGTCCCGCAACCCGAGGGCCGTCGCGGAGCGGGCCTCCAGGCTGGGGCGGGTGCGCGTCACCCATCGCGACGCGCCGGACTTCTACCTCACGGCCGCCGACCGCGAAGAGCGGCGGGACGAGACGCTGGCCACCGCGTCACGGATCTTCATCGCGCTCATGAAGCGCGATCCGGGGGCCCGCGAGCTTCTGCTCGCCATGCCGGACGTGTTCCCGTGGGTGCGTCACCTCAGCACCGAGGAGGTCCGCGCCTTCACCGTGGAGCTCATCGAGGCCCTCTCGGACGCGGCGGAGCTCGACCTCGACACGTCCCTCGACGAGGTGGTCGCCGGGTGGCGTGCCACCGCGCGCATCAAGGCGGACCCCGAGCGGCACGAGGAAGCGGTGCGGCCCACCGGCGGTGACTTCGGTCCGGTGGAAGTCGTCCCGTGAGCCCCGAACGAGGGGACAGGGTCACCGTCCCGCCCCCCGCTGACGAGTGGGACTTACGCTTCGCTCCGAGCCGCGCTGGCGCGCCAACCCGCAACGGCAGCACCGGCTCCGCGGGGACCTCTCGACCCACCGGCACAACGGCCGGGAACTGGAGCAATGGGAGTACGAGGTCACCAGTGGAGGCCGCGTGCGGTACCTGATCGATGACGAGGCGGGCATCGTCTGGGTGGTCTACGCGTCACCTCGCCACCCGAAGGACACCGAGACTGACGCGTGGACCCACGCCGGTACCGCTCCAGGCGGGTTCGCGGACCTACGGCGGCGTCCCGCCGCTGGATGGCGGCGGGACGCGGGTGCGACGTCTCGGTGCCGGCTTGTCAGGGAGGCCGGCGCACCGAGGCCGTCAGGTCAGCATGCCTGGACGTAGTACGCCGGCCTGAAGTCGTACACGCCGTCGGTGCCCGGAGGGACGTTGACGAGCACGTTGTGCCCGGAGCCCTTGATGAGGGCGTGCGCTCCGCCGGTGTTGGAGTTGTCGTAGAGGCCGGTGCCGTTCCACGCCCGCAGCGCCCAGTCCGACCCGCCGCGACGGCAGTGGAAGAGGGAGAAGACCTTGCCTCCCTCGGCGGCCAGGACGTTGGTGTAGAGGCAGAAGTGGCCGGTCGGGCACGGGGTGCCGCTGGTCGTGTTGATCCACGTCCAGCAGTCGGCGCTCACGTTGATGTTGGCGCAGTACGGGACGCCGACGACCGAGGCGTTGTCGTTGCCGTGGTCCCGCTGGGCCTGCGCCGCAGCGGGGGCGATCCGCTTGCCGTCGGCCCGCACGGACCCGCCGCCGGGACCGGCGGCGTAGGCGGCGCCGCCGCCGGCGAGGAGCACCGTCAGGCAGACGACCAGCCCGAGTGCCTTGCGCAGTGTTCGTGAAGCCATCAGAGGACAACCTTTCTCGTGTGCCGCGAGGTCGTGCCTCTTGCAGGAGCGATGCAGGGCGGGGAGGTCGGATCTTGCAGGGAGCGTCCGGCCTCGCGTGGTTTCACGGACGAGGGTGCAGGCACCAGGCCTGACCTGTCGTTACGTGGGAGCGCACAGGCCTGTCGCCTGAGCGCACTGCCGGCGGAACTGGCCGGGGGAGAGGCCGTAGGCTCCGCGGAACACCTGGCTGAAGTGCGCGGCGCTGCCGAAACCCCACCGGGCCGCGATCGCGTTGATCGGACGGTCGGCCAGCCGGGGATCGGCGAGGTCGCGCAGGCACCGCTCCAGGCGGCGTTCGCGGATCCATCCGGCGACGGTGTGCCCTTCCTGATGGAAAAGCTTGTGGAGGTAGCGCAGCGAGATGTGATGCGCGGAGGCGATCGCGTCCGGGGTCAGTTGCGGGTCCCCGAGATTTCGGCGGATGAAGCTGAAGATCTGGGCCATCAGCACCCGCCGCCTCGCCTGGGGCGGCACCACATCCGGGGCGTCCAACGCGGTGGCGAGGGCCGCGGTGAAGACGTCCAGCGTGAGGGTGGCCAGCCGGGCGGTGTCGGACGGTCCGAGTTCATGCAAGTGCCGGGCCAGTTGCAGCAGGAACTGCGACGACAGCGCCCCCATGCCCTGATCGCTCCGGAGTCGGACCCCGGCCAGCCGCCGCAGATCCCTTTGCGGGAACGGCAGCAGAGAGCGCGGAAGGCACAGGACCAGCACCTGACTGCCTGGAACGTCCGGCGATAACTCCGCCCGGTAGGGCCGCGACGTGTCGGCCAGCACCAGATCCCCGGGACCGAACTCCGTCCGCCGACCGTCTTGCGTCATCACGCCGTGCCCACGCACGGTGCACACCAGCATGAGAATGCCGGGATCGGACTGGCGGATCAGCTTGGGAGTGCGCTCCACCGAGTACGGCGTGGCGGTCATCAAGGAGGCCTGCACGGGCCCGAATTCGCTGATGCGGAGCCCGGCCTGGAACCGACTCTCCAGGTGCGGTTCGCAGCGCAGATTGCAGGGCACCCAGACTTTCGCGGTGACCTCGCGCCAGAAAGCGAATCGCTCCGCCACGGGCACTTCCGCGGTATTGATCACCTTCATGGACCCACCCGAACACGGTCGTGGCGGGGTTTTGGAACAGCATCACCCGAACACCTTCATGAACGCAACCCGCCGTTTCCGCCCTCCGGGCGTGTGTCGAAACGCGCATTTATCGAGATTCTGTGCCAGTTACTCCTAGGGGATAATTCGGGCCCAGACCCACTTGCCGCCGCAGGGGTCGCGCATCGCCCCGCACGCGGCGGACAGGGCCTGGACGATGTGCAGCCCCCACCCGCCGTTGTCGTCGAACGCCTCCTCGGAAAGGTCGAGGCCGTCGAGGGTGAGCTCGACCTTCGGCCGGGCCTTGGGGAGGTCGGACGCCCCGTCCCACACGGCGACGATGACCCCGTGCGCGTCCCTGCTGACCTGGAGCCGCAGCTCCGCGTGCGGCGTCCGACCCACCGCGTTCGTGACGAGCTCCGAAACGATCAGCAATGCATCGTCGAGAACGTGTGAATAACCCCATCTGTGAAAGCGGGCCCCCGCCAGCGTCCGCGCCAGCCCCACCGCCGCCGCCGATCCCGCCAAGGGAATGATCAAATCCCCGGTCGCCGTCGTCACCCTCATCCCCGCCTTCGCTTCGGTCTTCGATTTCCTGTGGCAAGGATCAGGGAGGCGTTCTAGCCTTCACGTGTTAGAGGAAATAGACCAAACAGGAGTCCCGATGCCCATCGTCCGCGACCCTCTTGAACCGAAGATCTCCCTGTGGCACTTTCTGGCCTTCTACCTGCGGTTTCTGCGGGAACGGGAAGGGCTTTCGCTGACTCAGTGCGGAAAGATCATAGGAGTGGCGCGGTCCACTGTTTCGAACATCGAAGCCGGAAGGCAGCGCCCGCAAGAGAATCAGTTGGTGAAGTTGGACGCAAAATATGCTACCGGCACGTTGTTGCAGCTTTTGCTCTGGTATGCCCGAAATTCTCACGATCCGGACTGGGGTCGGCAATTTATGCGTTATGAGGAACGAGCCGACAGTCTCAGGCTCTACCACGGCAAGACGATCCCCCGGCCGTTCCAGACCGAGCAGTACATGCGTGCCCTAACCCAAGCGGGTACGCCTGGTGACGCTGAAGACACCTTCGCCAGGCGGCTGGCTCGTCAACAGGCTCTGCTTGAACGTGAGATGCCGCCGTTCTTCTATGTGGTCTTGGACGAGGGAGTGCTCGGCTCTGGCGTTGGTGGCGCCCAAGTCATGAAGGCGCAGCTCGTCCATCTACGACAGATGATGGATCTTTCGAACATCATCATCCGGTTTATTCCGCCGTCTGCGGGCGCTCACGAGGGCTTCGACGGTCCCTTCCAGATCATCAGCATGGAGGACCGTGACGTTGCCTATGCGGGTGCCCAGTACGGCGGACGCTTGATCGAGACACCCGGCGACATTAGGAAGCTGTGGGCTATGTTTGATCGTATCGGCGCAAAGGCTCTCCCAGAGGACGCTTCCCGCGCCTTGGTCGAACAGTACCTGGAGCAGTACACATGAGCGTTCGGTGGCGCAAAAGTACGTACAGCAGCGGGGTTAACGACGAACACTGCGTTGAGCTGGGGAATCTTGCTCCAGGGACTGAGATCGGCGTTCGTGACTCGAAGGATCTGGACGCTGGCCACCTCACTCTGACCAGGACCCAGTTCGCCGATCTGATCGAGCAGATCAAGCATCGTCCGGAGTGGTGACCGTGCCTGTGCAGTGGCGCAAGAGCAGCTACGGCGGCGGGGCGGATGATCAACACTGCGTTGAGCTTGGGCGTTCAGCGGCTGAATTTGGGCTCGCGGTGCGGGATTCCAAGGACCCGGACGCAGGTCACCTCACGCTGACCGTGCCTGTGGAGTGGCGCCAGGGCACTGCCTTCAACCGGGACTGCTCAGCTTGAGGGAGTGAGGTCTCTAGGACGTCGTCTCCTTCGTGGTGTGGTCGGTAGGGGGCTGCCGTAACGCGCGGATGCGCGATCGACTCGGTCAGAGTCCGCGCTGTCGAAGGGGGAGTCGACGGGCCCAAAGTCTGTCGATCGCGGCCGGACTGTGTCTGCCGGCCGAACGGGCCGGTCAGCCGCTGTCTGTCGCATCTGAACAGCCGACGCCCACCACGAGTTGGCCTCGCAGCCGCTGGTCCGAGGAACCCCGCCGATCTGCTCCGGCGCGGTCTCGACCGCTCTGATCGGCTGGGCCGCCGGCGTTGGTGTTAGGGGCCCCGTGTCCCGGTTCAGCAGCTTCCGTCGGCTCCGCCGCCACGAACGCAGACCGCACACGTCCTAGCCCTCGCCGGCACCGCCGCCCGCCCTCATGCGCCACCGCCGACTCACGGGATGAGGCAACGTCCCACCCCCACGTGACCTCTAAAGCGAACAGCACTGTACAGTTTCTGTCGGCGGGCGGCCTCGCCGATCTCTCCGATCGCCCCGACGGAGTGCCCGTTGTCTCATCCCTCGCATGCGCTGCATAGCCCGCCTGCTCAGCCCGAGAGAGGCGCTGATCTGCGGCGCGAGGGCATCTGCCTTGCCGCGACCGGGCTCACCAGCGCGCCCCGCCAATGGGCTCACCGGCGCCTGCGCTGCGAGGGCCGTCCTCTCACTGCAGTGCCGCGAACGATGGGAAGAGTAACGATGGAACTGGGCACCGGCACCAAGGTCGTCCTGCTGGCGGCTGGACTGATATTCCTGTGGGCACTGGCGCTGGGCGTCTGGAAATACCGGCAGATGGCCCGGTCCAAGGACCACTTGGCCCATCCGTACGTGGACACGGCGCATCGTGCCGCTCTGCTCTACTCGTTCGCCACCCTGCTGATCGCCGCGTTCGTCCAGTTCAGCGGCTGGAACGCGATCGTGAACCTGCTGTCCGCCGGGGCGAGCGTGCTGTTCTTCGTCGCCTCGATCGGCACGTACGTCTACCACGGCTGGCGCCGGGACACCGACAACCAGTTTCGTGACCGGGTCCGTGGCACCACCGCATTCATGATTGCTCTCATCGTTGCCGAGATCGGCGGCTTTTTCGTCCTGCTTCTCGGCTTCGTGCGGGCGCAACTGCTGTCCGGCTAGAAGTCAGTCTTGCTCGGCGCGTTGCTTGCTCGACTCGGGCGGCGACAGGGAACAGGGCCCGGCAGTGTGTGCCGGGCCCTGCGGGTTGGACGGCGCGTCCGTGGACGCGCCGTCGGAACAACACCTCACCGGCCGTGGTCAGACCGGTGAGCCCTGTGGAACGGTCGGGCGGCGCGAGCCGCCCGACCGCTTGTGCTTCAGGTGTTACGGGCCACCTGGTCTTCGCGGTGCTCGGCCTCTCAGTTCAGGCCGAACAGCGCGGAGACCTGCTGCGCCAGGGTTTCCTTGGCGACCGAGAAGTCCACCTTGAACCCGTGAAGGCCCAGGTGCCGGATCTGGTCCGCGATCCGGTCGGTGAACATCGCGTCGCGCTGGAGGAGGTTCTCCAGCGCTTGCTCCGGGTCACTGGTCTTGGCGACGAATCCCCACTCCAGACCGCCGCGGTGCTCGAACACCGACTTGCGGAACTCTGGCGTGGGCAGCAGCCACACCGCCTGGTCCTCCCGTGTCAGCAGTGGCCGGACGAGGCCCGGCAGAAGCCGGAAGCCCTCGGCGATCACCGGCCGGTCGTCGGGAAGCTCCAGAAGATCCTTGATGATCTCGTAGAACCCCTCCCCCTGGTACCAGTGGAAGGTGTCGAGCATCGCCTCGGGAGTCCTGGTCACCCACCGCTCGTCCATGCTCATGGCCGCGAAGCCCCCCAGGTAGGGGGCCTGCTCCACGGGCATGCGACGGGCGTGGACGGGCATGGTCGCGTCCGTGTCGTACAGGTACACCTCGCCCTGTTCGGCGAGGAGCCGGGCGGTGGTCGTCTTACCGCCGCCGCTGCCGCCGCCGATCCAGCGGACGTGACGCAACCGCTCCCGCACCATGGCGAGGGGAGAGCCGGCGTCAGTGAAGATGGTCTCCGCCGGATCGGCGTGAGTGGTGAGCGGCTTGGCGCCGCCGTTGTCTTGCGGAGCGACCCTTGCGCTGCAGGTGCGCTGCATCGGGTTGCCTCCCGGTGTGAGTTGGCTTTGTCCCGCTGTTGATCAGCTGGACCTTTATGCCGTGGACCGTGTGGTTCATGGCATCTGATCTTTATGATGCCGGAGGAGGGGCAATTGTTCGTCCCGCGACCCGGTCCGCGATTCCCTTCCTGACCTGGTGTTCTGCTGGACGTCAGAGAGCTGACCTGCGATCACTTCAGAAGATCTTTTTTGGCGCATGTGGACGTCGAAGCTCCGCGTTGTCAGCCCCGAAAATTCACTGACGTCGACATGCGGCGATAGTTTCGGAAGGAGTAAAGCCGTTTCGTAGGAGGATCCTCTGTCCTTCTTGACCGCTTCCGCGAAACCTCATGGTCAAGCCGGTCAGCTGGTCGCGTCGCGATCCGGGCCGAAGCCCTGAGGGGACTCTCATCGCCGATGCGCGCGGGGGCTCAACCTCGGTGTCGGGCGTCACCGGTCCAGCCCCCGGCCGACTCTGAGCGGCCACCCTCGCGCGTCACCGCCCGCCCGGCGTCCACGCGAGTCCACGGCATGATGCCGTCATGGCTCATGTCGCGCTGTTCCACTCCGTCCTCGGGCTGCGCTCCGCCGAACTCGCCGCGGCCGAGCGACTGCGCCGCGCCGGGCATGAGGTCCTCACACCGGACCTGTTCGGCGGCCGTACCGCGACCACGCTCGACCAGGGGTTCCGGACAGCCGACCAGGTCGGCTGGGCGACGGTGGTCGAGCGCGCCCGCCAAGCCCTCCAGGCGATGCCGGACCAGACCGTGCTGGCCGGGCTCTCCATGGGCGCGGGCGTCGTCGGCGCCGTCTGGCCCGAGCGCCCCGATGCCGCCGGGGTCCTCCTGCTGCACGCCCCCGCAGAGATCCCGGCGTCCGTGCGGCCGGGCCTTCGGGTGCAACTGCACGCCGCCGAGCCGGACCACTTCGCACCGCCCGATCAGGTCGCCGCCCTGCGGCGGTCGGCCCTGACGACCGGCGCCGAGCTGGAGATCTTCCGCTACCCGGGCGTCGGCCACTTCTACACCGACCCCGAATTCCCCGACTACGACTCCGCCGCGTCCGAGCTGACCTGGAACAGAGTGCTCGACTTCCTCGCCTCGACCTGAAGCTGCGCGACGAGGGGAGCGGCCGCCCGACGTCCTGGACGTGCTCGACCACCTCTTGCTCGTCAACCGGATCCCCTTCCGCAGCAGGCGCCGGGCCGGAGGCGCGCCCGCGGAACCACCCGGCGGCGACGGCTCCCGCTCCCACTTCTACGAGGTGAACCCCGCGCTGGAAACCCGGCCGGTGCCGGTGTCGCCGCACGCGGCGTCCGACCGGGAGTGCGCGTACACCTGGTCGCGGTATTCCTGGCCGCCGCCGCGGCGACCGGACACGACCCGCTGGGCCAGACGACGCCGCCGACGCGCACACCCGCCCCGGCACTGCGCCAGGCGGCGCGCAGGCTCGGACGGCAGTTGACGCGCGCCGTCCGCGCCGTCTGGCCCAGCCCCGAGCTGGAACGGCTGGCGGCGGCACGTCCCTCCGGCGCGCACCAGCCCGTCGTGCTCGGCCTCGCCGCGGGCACGGCGGGGCTGACACCGCGGAACGCGGCCGAGGCCGCCGCCTACGACAGCGTCCGCGCGCCGGTCACCGCCGCGATGGCGCCGCCCGCTCCCTTCGGGCTGCGTGCCGCCGCCCGCCTCAGAGCCGAGGCCGCCGACGGAGTCACCGATCTGCCGCTGCTCCACGGCGACGGCCCCTTCGCTCTCCGCCGCCTCCGTCCGCGCGGCTCCCAGGCGCGCGTCTGCCTCCTGAACACCATGAGCGCCCCGCACAACGGCGACCGCCTGCGCATCGGGGCGGTCGTCGGGCCGGACGCCGACCTGCACGTCATCTCCGCCGCCGCCACGGTCGCACTCCCCGGACCCGCACCGGACCACGCCGTCCTCGACGTGGCGCTGCGCGTGGAGGACTCCGCGCGACTGCAATGGCTGCCCGAACCCGTCATCTCCGCCGCCGGAGGCGACCTGCGTCAGGACATTCGCGTCGACCTGGCCCGCACCGCCCGGCTCTTCCTCGGCGAGCAGCAGATCCTCGGCCGCGCTCAGGAGCCGGCGGGACGGCTGGCCAGCCGCATCCCCGTCCGCCACGGCGGACGGACACTGCTGGACCAGCACACCGCCTACGCCCCCGGCGCCCCCGGCTGGACGGCCCCACCGTGCTGGCCGGGGAACCGCGCCGTCGGCCAACTGCTCGTCGTCGACCCCGCCTACCGGGACCATCCGCCCGGCGTGCGGATCCTCGACGACGTCCCGGCGCGCGCACACGGCGTCATCACTCCGCTCGCCGGGCCGGGCGTCCTCCTCACCGCCGTGGCCCCGGACGCCGGCGACCTCCGCCGCTGCCTCGACGCCGCACTTCACCACCTCGGCCACCGCACCGGCTGAGGCTCCGAGGGCACGCGTCCGGAGCGGTCCGGCGGTCTAGAGCCGGGTGCCGGGTTCGGTGAGCTCGATGATGTTGCCGAGGTTGTCGCTGACGAACGCGACGCGCTGACCGATCTCCGTCACAGTCATGGGCCCACCGATCAGGTCCACGCCCAGGTCGCGGAGCTCGGAGACGGCCGCGTCGAGATCGTTGACGGCGAGGCAGATGTGGTGCAGGCGCGCCGGGTCCATGCTCGACAGGACGTCGTCCGTCGGCGCCTGGCGGGTCGACGCGGTCGCCATCAGTTCGATCTTGACGTCCCCGCGGACGAGGAAGACGAACGTCATGCCGTAGGTGTCGAACCGCCGGTCGACGGTGAGGCCGAGCGTCCGGGAGTACCAGTCGACGGTGGCGTCGAGGTCAGCGGGGGTCACGCTGAGGCCTACATGGTCATGGGAGAAGGAGATGCTCATGCGGTCAACGTTCGCCGCCGGCCGGCCACATTGCCAGAGACGGACCGGCGGTAGGAACACGGATACCGCCCTCGTGTTACCGGCGAGAATCGACCGCATGGCCATCGACGAGGCGACGCTGGGCGACCCCGCGGGGACCCCGCCGCGGCTCCGCAACTTCGCCCGGGGCACCTGCCCGAGCGATGACGAGGCCCCCGCCTGTCGCACTGGCCCGTGAACACGCTCGCCCAGGGCGAGGTCGAGACCGCCATGGTGTCCGATCTGCGCCGCGCCACCGGACGCTTCCCGTACAGCGCACGCCTGCGGCCTGCGGTCGCGGGCGTACCTGCTCGCGGCCGACTCCGCGCGGCCGGAGCGGCACGTCACCGCCCGCGACGGCCTGCGAGGAGATCTTCAGGTGCGGCCGGGGATCTGACGGCGTGATGCCGCCATGCTCATGTCGTGCTGTCCCGCTCCGTCCTCGGGCTGCGCGCCGCCGAGCCTGGTAGCGGACGAGGCGTCTATGCGCGTTGGTGGATGGTGACCAGGGCGTCTTTTCCGTATCTCGTCGACTCGGTCAGCGTCCATGCGCTCTTGTCGGGGGTATCCGCCCACAACTTGCGACCGTGGCCGAGGATCACGGGGAACCACATGAGGTGGATCTCGTCGACCAGGTCGCGCGCCAGGAGATCCTGGACGAGCCGGATGCTGCCGGCAACCGATATCTCGCCGTCCACGTCCCGTCTGAGCCGGGCGGCCTCATCCGTCAGGTCGCCCGACAGCACCGTCGTGTTGGTCCACTCGGGATCCTTCAGGGTGCCGGAGACGACGTACTTCGGCATGCCGTTGTACTTGTCGGCGAGTTCGCCCTCGTACTTGGGCCAGGCGGAGGCGAAGCCCTCGTAGGTGGTGCGGCCCAGCAGCAGCGCCGCGGACGCGAGCGCCTCGTCGACCTTGAACTGCTCGCCGTCCGGCCCGCGGTCGAAGTCGAAGCTCCAGTTCGGGTACTTGAACTCCTCGCCGCCGGGCGCCTCGACGACGCCGTCCAGGGAGATGAACTCGGACACGACGATCTTTCCCATGTCAGGCTCCCCTGGCGAACGCGCCCAGCACCGGCGCGAGGACGGAGGCGGTCGTGCTGTGGTTCTCACCCGGGACCGCCTTCAGCGTCGCGGTCGGCAGGTGGTCGGCCACCGCTCTCGCCCCCGCGGCGAGGTGCGGCCAGGTGTCCTGTCCGCAGAGCACGAGGACGGGCACGGTGATCTTGTCCCAGAGGTCGCCGCGGAGCGGCCTGCCGGACATCGTGTCCCCGACGTTCCGGCCGTCGTAGGCGATCGTCGGGGCGACCGCTTCGAGCGCCGGCCAGAAGTCGCTCCCGCGCATTCCGCCGACGGCCTCCGCGGGCATTCCCGCGGCGGCGGTCATGAACAGCTCCACCGCGTCCCCGGGCCGGCCGTCCGCCACGGCCGCGTCGAGCCGCTCGACGTAGTCGGAGGGAAGCGGAGGGCGGCTGTCGTCGACCACGACCGGCGGCTCGAACAGCGCCAGGCGGGCGATCGGCACCCCGGCCTGCGCCGCGTTGAGGACGAGGTGCCCACCGGACGACCAGGCGAACACCGTCGCCGGCCGGCCCCCGCCCGCCTGCTCGATGATCGCGGCGAGGTCCTCGAACTCGCGCTCCACGGCGTAGGGGGCGGTGTCCGTGCTCTGCCCGCGTCCGCGCCGGTCGTAGACGACCACCCGGAACCCGTCCGCGAGCAGTTCCGCCGTCTGGGAGTTCTCGGGAGTTGTGGCGCGATGGGCGGTCGCGCCGTCGACGAGGACGATCGGATCCCCCTCGCCCCACGCGGTGTAGGCGATGACGGTGCCGTCGGCCGAGGTGACGATGCCATCGGTCGGGGCGGCAGTGCCTTGTGACATTTCGGGTCACACCTTTCCAGTGTCGGGCCGCGCCGTTCTTCTCGCGGTGACCCAAACCTAGAAACGCCCGTCGTCCTCAGGCTTGTACAGAAGCGACAGGGGCTCGCCGCCGTCCTCGCGCCGCCGCAGCTGCGTCGCCGTACGGCCGATGAACCGCTGCAGCGACCTCGCCAGATGCGGCTGGTCGTAGTACCCGACCCGGTGCACGACCTCGAGGGGCGGCACGCCCTCACCGAGCAGCACGGCCGCGTGCCGGGCCCGATCGATCTGCCGGATCGCCCCCTGCGTCAGCCCGGTCGCGGCGGAGACGCGCCGCTGCACCGACCGGCCCCCCACTTTGGCGATGCCGCCCCACACGACCTCGTCGACGAGCGGGTCGCGTGTGAGCACGCCCGCGCGCACGAGCCGGTCGACGAAATCCTCCGCGTCGTCGAAGCCGGGGACGGCCCATTCCTCGCCCCGCAGGACGAAGACGCGGCCGTCGGCATGGGGACTCTCCACCCCGGTGTCGACGAGCCGGGCGACCGGCAGATGCGGCATCGACGCGCCGTGCGCGAACGTGATCCCGAACGACTCCGACTCGCCGGTCACCTCGGCGGTCGACGCGAACGTCTCCGGACCCCGCACAGAGACCCGCAGGGTGCCCTCGAACTCCCAGAAGACGAGCTCCCAGTTCGACGTGGCGACCGAAGTCAGGCTCTCCACCCCGCTGGCGCGACCACGCCAGACCCGCGCGATGTACGGCGAGTCGGACCCGCGATGGTCGGCTTCGATCGGCATCCGGTGCCCCTCCCGTATCCGGATGCCGATGCTACCGAGCACCATGACGTCACCGCCTTCGATCCACCGCTAGGCCGGTTTCCCCTCCTCCTTCTCCCACGGGTATTCAGGTTTTTTGTGGTGGTGCCTGGTGCGGGGGGCGGGGCGAATCGCGTGCCGAGGTATTCGAGTCGAATACTCTCCGCGTCCAAACAAAAGCATCGCGTGGTCAGGGAATGTCGGTTTGCTCTCAGGCGCCGGGGTGGCGGCATGAAACGCGAATCAGGGGGGACTGGTCTCGGCCGAGCGGCGATCGCTTTCGTGCTTTCGGTGTGAGGGCGCGAGTTCGCTGATCGCCGGCCTGGTGTGAGGAGAAGAAGGCAGATGACCCTGTCGCAGCAGCAACCGGTGACCCCCGGAGACGACCTGCTCTCATCTCCGTCCGAGGACCGCGCGCACCGGATCCGCCGATCCCTGGAGCGGCTGATCGGTGTGGCGGCGACGGAGGGCAACGCCGTGACCCCCCTGCGCAACGGGGACGAGATCTTCCCGCGGATGCTGGACGAGATCGCCGGAGCGCGGCGGACCATCGACATGATGACCTACGTCTACTGGCGCGGGGACATCGCTCACCGGTTCGCCGACGCGCTGTCGGAGCGCGCCCGCAGCGGGGTGCGGGTCCGGCTGCTGCTGGACGGCATAGGCGCCTGGCAGATCGAGAAGGACCTGGTGGAGAAGATGGAGCGGGCGGGCGTCACGGTCGCCTGGTTCCGCAAGCCCGTCTACGTCTCGCCGTTCAAGCAGAACCACCGCTGCCACCGGAAGGTGCTGGTGGTGGACGAGCAGGTGGCCTTCACCGGCGGGGTCGGCATCGCCGAGGAGTGGTGCGGGGACGCCCGTGACGAGAGCGAGTGGCGCGACAGCCACTTCAGGGTCCAGGGGCCCGCGGTGGACGGCATCGCGGCAGCGTTCGCGCAGAACTGGGCCGAGTGCCACGACGTCCTGTTCGACGAGCGCGACACCTTCGTCGGACACGAGCCGGCCGGTGACGCCGTGGTCCAGGTCGTGCGCGGGTCGGCCAGCGTCGGCTGGCAGGACATGCAGACCCTGCTCCGCGTCGTCCTCGAACTGGCCGAGAAGCGGCTGCGGATAGCCTCCGCCTACTTCGCCCCCGACGACTACTTCGTCAATCTGCTGTGCGAGGCCGTCGCCCGCGGGGTCGAGGTGGAAATGCTCCTCCCCGGCCCGCACGCCGACAAGCGCGTGAGCCGCCTGGCGAGCCAGCGGCATTACGAGGACCTTTTGAAGTGCGGCGTGCGCATCAACCAGTTCCAGCCGTCGATGCTGCACACGAAAATCCTCACCATGGACGGAATGGTGTCGCTCATCGGGTCCACGAACTTCAACCGGCGTTCCATGGACCACGACGAGGAGGTCATGCTCGCCGTCATCGACCCGGAGCTGACCGCGACCCTGGACGGCCATTTCGAAGAGGACCTCTCCCGCAGCAAGCAGATCGAGCATGCGCGATGGGCGCGGCGTTCCGTCCGGCAGCGCGCCAAGGAACTGTCCATCACTCCTATTCGCCGCTTCCTTTAAAGCGCGGGCTTCAGAGCGCGGGGCCCGCTCTTTCCGGTTCGCCGCCGGGGGGACGGGCCTTGAAGCGGTGCGGGGTGAAGGTCGTGCCGTCCACGAGGAGGTCGCAGCGGTCGACGGTGGCGTCGGCGGTGAAGTGGGCCTGCTCGCGGACGGCCCAGTCCTCCCAGGCCCCGGCGTACTCGGGGCCGTCCCGGTCGAGGGCGCGGGCACGGCGCAGATCGTACGGTGCGTCGATCCAGATCCGGTAGGCGGCGGGCGCCTTCGCCCAGGCGGAGCCGACGCCCTCGACGAGCAGCACGGGAGCGGGCGGGATGCTCTCCTCGGGGCCGTAGCGGTCGTGGCGCCAGTCGTAGCGGCGCAGCACGGCGGGCCGCCCGTCCCGCAGCGGGCCCAGCACCGCGTGCCGGAGGGGGCGCCACCAGGTGAGCGGGTCCGCGTCCCACGGCACCCGGAAATCGTCCGACCGGACGACCGGGGCGCCGACCAGGACCTCCGCCAGGTGGCCCGCGAACGTGGACTTGCCCGCGCCGCTCGGGCCGTCCACCGCGACGATCCGCACCGGGCCGCAGGACGGCGGCAGCGCGAGCAGCCGCGCGGCGAGCGCGGAGTAGGTCACGCTGGAGGACCCTCCTCCGGGGTGGGACACGGGAGTCGGCGGCACGGACGGCATACTTCCAGGTACCCGAGCCCGCCTGAGAACGGAGCCGTCCCCCCGGAGCCCCGAGAAGGAGAACGCCCCTTGCCCGGACCGCTCGAAGGCGTCGTGATCGTCGACCTCAGCCGCGTCGTGGCGGGTCCGCAGGCCACCATGACGCTCGCCGACCTCGGCGCCCGCGTGATCAAGGTCGAGCAGCCCGGCACCGGTGACGAGACCCGGGGCTGGGGCCCGCCGTTCGCGGGCGCGGACCGCGTGAGCACCTACTACCTGTCGATCAACCGGAACAAGGAGTCGATCACCCTCGACCTGAAGTCGGACGAGGGCCGGGACGTCCTCGCGCGGCTCGTCCGGCACGCCGACGTGCTGGTGGAGAACTTCCGGGCGGGGGTGCTCGACCGGCTCGGCTTCCCGGTGGAGCGGCTGCACGAACTGAACCCGGGGCTGGTCGTCCTGTCGATCACCGGGTTCGGGCACGACGGGCCCGAGGGCGGCCGGCCCGGCTACGACGCGATCATGCAGGGCGAGGCGGGGATCATGAGCGTGACGGGACCGCCCGGAACGCCGAGCAAGGTCGGCCTGTCGATCGCCGACATCCTCGCCGCGGGCAACGGCGTCGCGGGCGTGCTGGCCGCCCTGTACGAGCGGACCCGCACCGGGCGCGGGGCCGTCGTCCGCACCTCGCTGCTGGCGTCGGTGGTCGGCGCCCACATGTTCCAGGGGACGCGCTGGACCGTCGCCCGGGACGTCCCCGAGTCGGTCGGCAACGACCACCCGTCCATCGCCCCCTACGGGACGTTCCGCTGCAAGGACGGGCAGCTCCAGATCGGCGTCGCGAACCAGAACCTGTGGCGCAGGTTCGCGCCGATCGTCGGCCTGGACCCGGACGACGCCCGCTACGCGACGATCCCCGACCGCGCGGCCCGGCGCGCCGAGCTGACCGCCGACATCGAACGGGCGCTGGCGGCCGGCACGCGCGACGCCTGGCTCGCGCGGTTCGGCGAGGCGGGCGTCCCGGCCGGGGCGATCCGGTCGATCGACGAGGTGTACGACTGGGAGCAGACCCGCTCCCAGGGCCTGGTCGTCGAGGTGGACCACCCTCAGCTCGGCCCGATCGAGCTGCCGGGGCCGCCGCTGCGCTTCGACGGCGCGCCGCCGCGCGAGCACACCGCGCCGCCGCTGCTGGGCGAGCACACCGGCGCGGTCATGGCCTGGCTGGAGGAACGGGAGAACGAGGAGAGGGGCGAGTGATGGACCTGCTCGGCGGGACGGGCGGCCCGGTGCGGATCGCCGGACGGGAGCTGCCACGCGACGAGCTGCTCGGCCGGGCGTCCGCCGTCGCCGCGGAGATCCGGGGCGCGGACGCGGTCGCCGTGCACGCGACGGCGTCCCTGGAGACGGTCGCGGCGGTCGTGGGAGGCCTCCTCGCGGGCGTCCCCGTGGTGCCGCTGCCTCCCGACTCCGGGCCCGCCGAGCGCGCCCACATCCTCGGCGACTCCGGCGCGAGCCTGATCCTCGCGGACGGGGCGACGGAGGTGTCCGGAACGGAGCCGCCGCTCGTCCCGGTCGACCGGTTGCCGAGCAGCGGAAGCGGCGGGCACGGGGAGGTCCCCGCCGACGCGACCGCCCTGATCCTCTACACGAGCGGGACGACGGGCGCCCCGAAGGGCGTGCTGATCTCGCGGAGCGCCATCGCCGCCGGGCTCGACGCCCTCGCCGAGGCGTGGGCGTGGACGCCCGGCGACGTCCTGGTCCACGGGCTTCCGCTGTTCCACGTGCACGGGCTCGTCCTCGGTGTGCTCGGGCCCCTGCGGGTCGGTTCGCCCCTCGTCCACACCGGGCGTCCCAAGCCGGAGCTCTACGCGGCGGCGGCGCGGGACGACGGCGGCAGCCTGTTCTTCGGCGTCCCCACCGTCTGGTCGAGGACGGCGGCGGACCCGTCCACCGCCGAGGCCCTGCGCGGCGCGCGGCTGCTGGTGTCCGGCAGCGCGCCGCTGCCCGTGCCCGTGTTCGAGCGGCTCTCGGCCCTCACCGGGCACCGGCCGGTGGAGCGGTACGGCATGACCGAGACGCTCATCACGGTCAGCGCCCGCGCCGGGGGCGACCGGCGCCCCGGCTACGTCGGCACGCCGCTGCCCGGAGTGGAGACCCGCCTGGCCGCGGAGGACGGCTCGGCCGTCCCGCCGGACGGGGAGACGCCCGGTGAGCTGCACGTCCGCGCGCCGCTGCTGTTCAAGGGGTATCTCAACCGGCCCGAGGCGACCGCGGAGTCGTTCACGCCGGACGGCTGGTTCCGCACCGGCGACATCGCCACGATCGGCCCGGACGGCTGGCACCGGATCGTGGGGCGCGCCTCCACCGACCTGATCAAGAGCGGCGGTTACCGGATCGGCGCCGGCGAGATCGAGAACGCGCTGCTCGCCCACCCCGCCGTGCGGGAGGCCGCCGTCGTCGGCACGCCGCACGACGACCTCGGCGAGCAGGTCACGGCCTACGTCGTCGCCGACGGGGTCGGCGAGAGGCAGCTCATCGACTTCGTGGCCGAGCGCCTGTCGGTGCACAAGCGGCCCCGCGTCGTCCACCTGGTCGGCGCCCTGCCCCGCAACGCCATGGGCAAGGTCGTCAAGAGCCGGCTGAGCGAGCTCTAGGGGAGGAGTTCGGCGAGGACGGGCCGGACCAGGCCGCGGGCGAACGACTCGGGGGCGTCCTCGCCCTCCGCGAAGTAGAGCAGGAACCCCTGCTGGAAGCAGGCGCCCATCAGCAGGGCCGCCGCGGCCTGCGTGTCGGCGGACGGCGCCACCCGGCCGAGCTCGCGCTCGGCGTCCAGGTAGCGGGCCAGCGCGCGCACCGGCGCGTGCGGGCCCGCGCCGTACTTGCGGAGCGACTCGCGGGTCGCGTGCAGCAGCCGCGGCTGCGCCGCCATCGAGACCATCATCGGGAACGACCGCCGGTAGAAGCCCAGCGCGCCGTGCACGATCCTGACGAGGTTCGACTCGACGGTGTCCTCGCCCGGGACGCCCATCGAGGTGAAGGGCGGCATGCGCTCCTTCAGGACGCTCAGCATCAGCTCGTCCTTGTCGCGGAAGTGCTTGTAGAGCAGCGCCTCGGAGTAGCCGGCCGCCTTCGCGATCTCCTTGGTGGTGGCGCGGGCGACCCCGTGCCGCCGCATGATGTCCGCCGCGGCGTCGAGGATCCGTTCGCGCGCGTCGCTCAATGAGGCCCCCTTGACAGGTGAGTGAACGCTCACCACGATAGAGGTTAGTAAGCACTCACTCACCGCCCTTCGCCCTGGCGATTCCAAGGAGGACCCGATGAAACTCACGGTGTTCGGGGCGACCGGCGGCACCGGCGTCCAGGTCGCCCGGCGCGCGCTGGACGCCGGGCACGAGGTGACCGCCGTCGTCCGCGACCCCGCCGCCCTGCCCGGCGAGATCCGCGCCTGCGCCGACGTCGTCCAGGCCGACGTCATGGACCCGGCCGCGATCGAGGAGGCGGTCCAGGGCCGCGACGCCGTCGTCACCGCGATCGGCACCCGCGACGGCCGCCGGCCGACCAGCGTCTGCGCGGCCAGCACGGGCGCGATCACCGCGGCCATGCGGGCGGCCGGGGCCGAGCGGTTCGTGCTGACCAGCGCGTCCGGGCTCCACGCCGGACCGGGCGACGACCCGCTCACCCGGTTCGTGGTCAAGCCGCTCGTCCTCGGCCCGCTCCTCAAGCACGCGTTCGCCGACATGCGCGCCGCCGAGGCCCTCACCCGCGAATCCGGCCTCGCCTGGACGATCGTCCGCCCGCCGCGCCTCACCGGCGGCCCCGGCAACGGCCGCTACCGCAGGGCCGCCGACCGCAACGTCCTCGGCGGCCTGTCGATCGCCCGCGCCGACCTCGCCACCGCGCTCCTCGACGTCGCGGGCGACCCGTCCACCGTCGGGCACGTCA
Organism: Actinomadura sp. NPDC049753; assembly: GCF_040674655.1. Classification (NCBI taxonomy): domain Bacteria; kingdom Bacillati; phylum Actinomycetota; class Actinomycetes; order Streptosporangiales; family Thermomonosporaceae; genus Actinomadura; species Actinomadura sp. NPDC049753. Next base: position 30,858 of record NZ_JBFARL010000032.1, read on the forward strand.
TCAGCGTCGCCGGCTGAGACCGGGGCATGACACCTGTCACGCCGATCACGTGACGGCGCGCGTCCCGGACCGGTGACACGCGCTTCTACCGGGACGCACGCGCGGTCGCGAGGCTGGGGCCATGGAGACGAATCCGGCCATCCGCGTCGACGGCCTCCGGCAGCGGTACGGGGACTTCGAGGCCGTCGCCGGGATCTCGTTCGAGGTCGCGGCGGGGGAGCTGTTCGCGCTGCTCGGCACGAACGGCGCGGGCAAGACCACGACCCTCGAAACGCTGGAGGGGCACCGGACCGTCCACGAGGGCACGGTCCGCGTCCTCGGCCACGACCCGCACCGGGAGCGTCGCCGGGTCCGGCCGCGCATGGGCATCATGCTGCAGGACGGCGGCTTCTTCGCCGACCTCACCGTCGCCGAGACCGTCGAGCACTGGCGCGGCTTCACCGCCCGCGCGCGCGGGCGTGACGAGGCCATCGCGCTGGCCGGGCTCGCCGAGAAGGCGGGCGTGCGGGTGCGGCAGCTCTCCGGCGGCCAGAAGCGCCGCCTCGACCTCGCGCTGGCCCTGCTCGGCAGGCCCGACGTCCTGTTCCTGGACGAGCCGACGAGCGGCATGGACCCCGAGGCCCGGCGCGCGACCTGGGACGTCGTCCAGGACGTGGTGGCGGGCGGCGCGGCCGTCCTGCTCACCACCCACTACCTGGAGGAGGCCGAGCACCTCGCCGGCCGGCTCGCGATCCTGCACCGGGGCCGGATCGAGGCGTCCGGGACGGTCGCCGACGTCGTCGCCGGGCACGGCGACCGCATCGAGTTCCGGCTGCCCGAGCGCGTCCAGGCCGCCGAACTGCCCCCTCTGCCGGGCGCCCGCGCCGACGTCCGGGTGGAGGGCGGACGCGCCGTCGCGTCCTATGCCCTGCCTTCCGGCGACGGCGACGGCGACGCCACGGGGCTCCAGGCGGGGCTCTACGCGCTGCTGCGCTGGGCCGACCGGGAGGGCGTCCGGCTGGACGGCCTGCGGGCGCGCAGCGCCTCCCTCGAAGACGTCTTCCTGCGCACCGCCGAAGGAGCCCCCCGATGATCCTCCCCTCGACGGGCTCCGCCGCGGTGCTGCGCGTCGCCCGGCTCGACCTCGTCCTGCTCTGGCGGAACCGGACCGCCCTGTTCACCGCCGCCGGCCTGCCCGTCCTGTTCGCGGCCATGCTCGTCCCGGTCCGCGGCGAGAAGATCGACGGCGTCGACGGCGCCCTCCTGCAGGGCACCGGCCACCTGGGGTTCTTCCTGGTCTTCGCCGTCTTCATGAACCTCGTCAACGTGCTCACCGCCCGCCGCGAGGACCGCACGCTCAAGCGGCTGCGCGGCACCGCCCTGTCGGACGCGGAGATCGCCGCCGGCAGCGTCCTCACCGCGACCGCGCTGTACGCGGTGCAGGCCGCGGCGCTGCTGGTCCTGCTCGGCGCCGCGATGGGCGGCAGGGTCCCCGCCGACCCCGTCCTGCTGCTGGCCGGGCTCGCGGGCGGCGCCGCCGTGTTCGCGACGCTGGCGTTCGCCGTCTCGGGGATCACGCCGAACGCGGAGCTGGCGCAGCTCACCGTCCTGCCGATCATGTTCGGCTGCATGCTCGGGGCCGGCGTCATGTTCCCGATGGGCGGCCTGCCCGGCTGGGTTCAGGAGGCCTGCCGGTGGGTGCCGCTCAGCCCGGTCGTGGAGATCGTCCGGACGGGCTACTTCGGCCAGGACTTCGTGCACCGCCCCGGCCACCCGTCCGTCGGCCCCGCCGAAGGCTGGCTCACCTGCGTGCGGCCGTTCCTCGTCCTGGCCTTCTGGATCGCGTTCGGCCGCCTGCTGGCCACCCGCTGGTTCCGGTGGGAGCCGCGCCGCGCCTGACGCGCCGCGGGCCCCGTTACAGTGCGATGCGAGGAGGATCGGCAACATGGCGGTCGCGACCACGGCGGACATCGAGGAACAGGCCGCCCGCAAGCTGGAGCGGTACAGGCGGGTGACGTACCGCTCGTTCATGTTCGCCGCCGTCGGCTTCGTCCTGCCGGGCCTGTACGGCCTCGAAGAGGCGTACACCGACGGCGACGCGTCCGTGCCGGTGATCGTCGCGGCCGTCGCGGGACTCGCGGTGCTCGCCTGGTACTACGCGCGCCTCGTCCGGGCGGGACTCGAAGGCACGACGTCCAGGCGCGACGCCGTGGGAAGCGGCGCCGTCGCCGGAGCCCTGAGCCTGATGCTGCTCACCAGCCCGTGGTTCAGCGTCATCCCCGTCTTCTGGGTCTCGGCCGTGGTGCTGTCCCCGATGGGACGGAGGCGGATCGCCGCGCTGTGCGCGGGCACCGGGGCGTACTGCGGGGCGGTCGGCACGATCGCCGCGGAGCGCCTGTACCCCGACGGCGACGCCCCCTGGTACGCGATCTTCCCGGTGCTGTTCGCCCTGTACACCGCGATCTCCGGGTTCGTCGTGTTCGTCAACCGGTACCAGCGGCGCATGTGGGAGCTGCACCAGGAGGCCTACGCGGCCCGCGACGCCCTCGCCCGGCTCGCGGTCACCGAGGAGCGGCTCCGCTTCTCCCGCGACCTGCACGACCTGCTCGGCCACAGCCTCTCCCTCATCGCGGTGAAGAGCGAGCTGGCCAAGCGGACGGTCCGCGACGACCCCGACCGGGCGGGCGCCGAGATGGCCGACGTCCAGCGCGCCGCGAGGGAGGCGCTCCGGGAGGTCCGCGCCGCCGTCCGCGGCTACCGGGCCGTGGAGTTGGACGCCGAACTGGCCGGGGTGCGGGCCGTGCTGGAGGCCGCCGGGGTGCGCTGCGAGATCGGCCGCCCGCCGGACGGGCTGCCGCCGGAGGTCGGCTCGGTGCTCGCCTGGGTGATCCGCGAGGGCGCCACCAACGTCATCAAGCACAGCGAGGCGAGGAACTGCGCGATCTCGCTCGTCGTGGACCGCGGCCCCGCTCGCGTCGGCGTCCTCTACGGTGACTCCGTGTTCCTGGAGATGCGCAACGACGGCGTCCGCGGCGCCGAGACCGCCGCGGGCTCGGGCCTGGCCGGCCTCACCGAACGCGTCGCCGTGCTCGGCGGCGAGATCACCGCCGGCCGGCACGGCCGCGACGGGTTCCTGCTGCGCGCCGCCGTCCCGCTCCCGCCCGCGCACGAACGCGGCGGGGGCGGGACGGACGCCGGTCAGGCGCTCACGGCCGGGCGGCCCGCGTGATCCGCGTCCTGCTCGCCGACGACGAGCACCTCATCCGCGGCGCCGTCGCCGCCCTCCTCGGCCTGGAGCCCGACCTGGAGGTCGTCGCCGAGGTCGGCCGCGGCGACGCGGTCGCCGCCGCGGTCGCCGCTCACGACCCGGACGTGGCCGTCCTCGACATCGAGATGCCGGGCGCGGACGGCCTCGCCGTCGCCGAGGAGCTGCACGCCGCCGGCGCCCGCTGCGCGGTGTGCATCCTGACGAGCTTCGGCCGCCCGGGCTACCTGCGCCGCGCCATGTCCGCCGGGGTCAGCGGCTTCGTCGCCAAGGACGCCCCCACCGACGAGCTCGCCAGCGCCATCCGCAAGATCCACGGCGGCGGCCGGTACCTGGACGCCGAGCTGGCCGCCAGCGCGATGGCCGCCGGGGACAACCCGCTCTCCGAGCGCGAGCGCGACGTCCTCCGCCTCGCCGGGGCCGGCGCCGAGACCGCCCGCATCGCGGCCGACCTGCACCTGTCGGAGGGCACCGTCCGCAACTACCTGTCCACCGCGATGGCCAAGATGGGCGAACCCACCCGCATCCGCGCCGCCCGTGCCGCCGTCGACATGGGCTGGATCTGATCGGCGAGCCGTCCCCGGCGGCGCCGTGCGCACCGGGCCGGGGGCCTAGGCTTGGGGCGTGAGCGAGCCATTGGTCGAGCGCATGCAGGGATTCGGCGAGACGATCTTCGCTGAGATGTCGGCTCTCGCCGTCCGGACCGGGGCCATCAATCTGGGCCAGGGCTTCCCGGACACCAGCGGTCCGCCGCGGATGCTGGAAACGGCCGTCGAGGCCGTCCGGACGGGCGCGAACCAGTACCCGCCCGGCCCCGGGCTCCTCGAACTCCGGGAGGCCGTGGCGGCGCAGCGGCTGGAGCGGTACGGGCTGTCGTTCGACCCGGCGACCGAGGTGTTCGTGACGGTCGGGGCCACGGAGGGGATCGCCGCGTCCGTGCTGTCGCTGGCGGGGCCGGGCGACGAGGTCGTCGTGTTCGAGCCGTACTACGACTCCTACGCGGCCGTGATCGCGCTCGCCGGGGCCGTCCGCAGGCCCGTCACGCTGCGCCCGGTGGAGGGGCGCTTCACCTTCGACCCGGACGAGCTGCGCGCCGCCGTCGGCCCCCGCACCCGGGCGATCCTGGTGAACTCGCCGCACAACCCCGCCGGCACCGTGTTCACGCGCGACGAGCTGGAGGCCATCGCGGACGTCTGCCGCGAGCGCGACCTGGTGGCGATCACCGACGAGGTGTACGAGTACCTGACGTTCGACGGGACCGAGCACGTCCCGCTGGCGACGCTCGACGGCATGCGCGAGCGGACGGTGTCGGTGTCGTCCGCGGGCAAGTCGTTCTCCGTCACCGGATGGAAGACCGGGTGGGTGACGGCGCCCGCCCCCTACATCCGGGCCGTCCAGACCGTGAAGCAGTTCCTCACCTACGCGGTCAGCGCCCCCTACCAGCACGCCGCCGCGTACGCGCTGCGCAACGAGATCCCGTGGGTGGAGGAGCTGCGCAAGTCGCTCCAGGCCAAGCGGGACCGGCTCATCACCGGCCTTGAGGCGGCCGGGTTCACGACCTGCCGCCCGCAGGGCACCTACTTCGTGCAGGCCGACATCCGCCCGCTCGGCTTCACCGACGGCAGGGAGCTGGCCCGCGCGCTGCCGGAGAAGGCGGGCGTCGTCGCGATCCCGAGCCAGGTGTTCTACGACCACGCCGAGGCGGGCGCCCACTTCGTCCGGTTCGCCTTCTGCAAGAAGGACGAGGTCATCGACGAGGCCGTGAGCCGTCTCGCGCGCCTGCGCTGAGGCGTCCCCGCTCCGCGGGCGCCGGGGAGAACCGCCGGAACTTGCCGAAGAAACGGCGTTCGTTGGGCGGAATTCGCCCGTGAGGGGCGGCCGCCGCGCGGGTTAGCGTCCGTCCCGTGACCTGGGGCCATGCGGACGGACGCAGCGGGGGGCACGGCGGCGAGCGGATCCTGATCGCCCTCGGCGGGAACGCCATGACCGCACCGGACGGCAGCGCGACCCCGGACGCGCAGGCGGCCGCGATCGAGGCCGCGATGGCGCACGTGGCGGACCTGGTCGCGGCGGGCGCGCGGGTCGCGCTCACGCACGGCAACGGCCCGCAGGTCGGCAACCTGCTGATCAAGAACCAGCTGGCGTCGGCAGTGGTGCCGCCCGTCCCGCTGGACTGGTGCGGCGCGCAGACCCAGGCCACCGTCGGCGTGATGGTCATGAACGCGCTGGAGCGGGCGCTGGCCGCGCGGGGCGCCGCCCGCCCGGTCTCGACCGCGGTGACGCGGACGCTGGTGGACGCCGCCGACCCCGGGTTCGCCGCCCCCGCCAAGCCGATCGGCCGGTACTTCCCCGAGGCGGAGGCCCGCCGCTCGATGGCGCTCGGGCAGGTGTGGAAGCGGTTCGGGGACCGGGGCTGGCGGCGCGTCGTCGCCTCGCCCGAGCCGCTGGAGATCCTGGACGCCGACGCGGCGGCCGTGCTCCTGGACGCCGGGCACGTCGTGGTCGCCGCGGGCGGCGGGGGAGTGCCCGTCGCCCGGTCGGACGGGGTGCTGCGCGGCGTCGAGGCCGTCGTCGACAAGGACCTTGCCGCGCAGCTGCTGGCGCGCCGCCTGGAGGCGACCACCCTCGTGATCGCCACCGACGTGGAGAACGCGATGACCGGGTTCGGGACGCCGCGGGCCCGGCCGCTGCACCGCACGACGGTCGCGGAGCTGACGGAGCTGGCCGCCGCCGGGCACTTCGCCGGCGGCAGCATGGGCCCGAAGGTCGAGGCGGTGCGGCGGTTCGTCGCGTCCGGCGGGCGGCGCGCCGCGATCGCCTCGCTGGCCCGGCTCGGCGACGCCGCGCACGGCGGGGCCGGGACGGTCGTCGAGGGCTGACCCCGGGTAGAGACCGATCAACACAGCAGGTGAGGAGCGATGACGGTGCCCGATCCGATCGAAGTCCGCAAGATCCCCATCGAGAGCGTGACCGACGCGTCCGGGCTGGCCCGGCTGATCGACGACGGCGTGCTGGAGGCCGACCGGGTCCTCGCGGTCGTCGGCAAGACCGAGGGCAACGGCGGTGTGAACGACTACACGCGGCTGCTCGCCGACCGGGCGTTCCGGGAGGTGCTCCTCGCGAAGGGCACCCGGACCGCGGACGAGGTGGCTCGGGTCCCGCTGGTGTGGTCGGGCGGCACGGACGGGGTGCTCAGCCCGCACGCGACCGTCTTCGCGACCGCCGACCCCGCCCGCGTCCCCGCCTCCGACGAGCCGCGGCTGTCGGTCGGCGTCGCGATGAGCGAGGTCATCCTGCCCGAGGACATCGGCCGCCCCGCGATGGTGGAGACCGTCGCCGCCGGCGTGCGCGAGGCCATGAAGACCGCCGGGATCGACGACCCGGCCGACGTCCACTACGTGCAGACCAAGACGCCGCTGCTCACCCTCGACACGATCAACGACGCGAGGAGGCGCGGCCGCGACGTCGTCACCGAGGACACCCTCAAGTCGATGGACATCTCCAACTCCACGACCGCGCTCGGCATCGCCGTCGCGCTCGGCGAGATCGAACCGCCGTCCGCCGAGCAGATCCACACGGACCTGTCGCTGTACTCGTCGGTGGCGTCGTGCTCGTCCGGCGTCGAGCTGGACCGGGCGCAGATCGTGGTCGTCGGCAACGTGCGCGGCATCGGCGGCCGGTACCGGGCCGGGCACGGGGTGATGAAGGACGCGCTCGACGCCGACGGGATCTGGGACGCCGTCCGGTCGACGGGCCTGGACCTGCCCGAACGGCCCCGCACGTCCGACCTCGGCGACCGGCTCGTCAACGTGTTCATCAAGTGCGAGGCCGACCCGCGCGGCTCGGTCCGGGGCCGCCGCAACATCATGCTGGACGACTCCGACGTGCACTGGCACCGGCAGATCAAGGCGTGCGTCGGCGGCGTCGCCGCGTCCGTCACCGGCGACCCGGCCGTGTTCGTGTCGGTCGCGGCGGTGCACCAGGGGCCGTCGGGCGGCGGCACCGTCGCGGCCATCGCCGACCTCGGGTGACCGCGCCGCGGACGCGGAGAGTATCCGCGGAGTAGCCCCTCGCGGTCGCCGGAGGCTATAGCCTTCCTGGCGTGTCCGGACTGACCATTCCCGAACCACAGTTCCCCGGGGACGACGGAAGCGCCGACCCCCGGTTGTGCGAGGCGCTCGCCGGGTACGCGTCCGGCCGCGTCGGCGTGCACACGGTGCTGCGGCGGCTCCAGGGCGCGCGGCTGCTGGTGCCGATCGTCGCCGTCCTCACCGAGGAGGAGCCCGCGGCGCCCGGCGAGCTGCGGCGGGAGAAGTCGAGCGACATGGCGCTGCCCACCCTGATCGGCGACGACGGGCGGCGCGGCGTGCTCGGCTTCACCTGCACCGAGACGATGAAGGCCTGGCGCGCCGACGCCCGCCCGGTCGCGGTGCGGGCCGGCGACGCCTGCCGCGCCGCCCTCGACGAGGGGGCGGACGCCCTGGTCGTGGACGTGGCGGGCCCGGTCCCGTTCGCCGTGGACGGGCTGCGCCTGCACCTGCTCGCCGACGGCCGCCCGATCCCGCCGCCGCACGAGGACCCCGACGTCCTCGCCGCGGTCGAGGCCGCCTTCGGCTCCGACCCCTCCGTCAGCGGGGTCCGCGTCGTCGAGGGCACCTCCGCGGAGATCGCCGTCCGGTTCGCCGTCGTGCCCGGGCACGACGAGCGGGGCACCGTCCAGCGGGTCTCCGACCGCCTCGCCGAACTCCTGCGCGGCCGGATCGTCGGCGGCGTCGAACTGAACGTCCTGCGCAGGTAGCTCCCCGGACGGGAGGTCGGGGGCGCGGTAAATCGCTGGCCTCCGCAGCGCCCGCTCTGCGACCCTGGCGCCATGATCGACGTCGACGCCTTCATCGCTGACGGATACGTCCGGGTGGAGCGGGCGTTCCCCCGGGAACTGGCGGCCGAGTGCCGCGACATCCTGTGGCGCGACACCGGCTGCGACCCCGACGATCCCGGGACGTGGACGCATCCCGTCGTGCGGCTCGGCGACCACTCCGAGGAACCGTTCCGGGCCGCCGTGAACACCGGCCCCCTGCACGCCGCGTTCGACGCCGTCGTCGGGAAGGGCGCCTGGCTGCCGCGCGCCGGCCTCGGCACGTTCCCGGTGCGGTTCCCCAGCGACCGGCCGCCCGGTGACGACGGCTGGCACATCGACGCGAGCTTCCCCGGCGACGACCCGGCCGACTTCATGTCCTACCGGGTGAACGTCGCGTCGAAGGGCCGCGCGCTGCTGATGCTGTTCCTGTTCTCCGACGTGGGGGAGGACGACGGGCCCACCCGCATCCGCGTCGGCTCCCATCTGGACGTCCCGCCGATCCTGGAGCCGGCGGGGGAGGCGGGCCTGACGTTCATGGACCTGGCGGGCAAGGCCGTCCCCGCGACCGAGCACCGCCCGCTCGCCTACGCCACAGGGCGGGCGGGCGACGTGTACCTGTGCCACCCGTTCCTCGTCCACGCCGCGCAGGCGCACCGGGGCGCCGTTCCCCGGTTCATGGCGCAGCCGCCCCTGACCCCGGCGGGGCCGCTGCCCCCGTCGTCCCCCGTGCGGGTCGCGATCGACCGGGCCCTCGGCCGGTCCTGACGCCGGGACGAGGGCGCGGCGGTCAGAACCAGGTGGTGGGGAGGCCGTGGGACGGGCCCTCGCCGAGGACCACCGGCTCTCCGCCCGGCCACAGCCGCAGCGTCACGACGTGCAGGACGTCGAGCCGCGAGGCGTCGCGGCCCTCGAACGACAGGTGCGCAACCGGTGCGCCGGGGGTGGCCGCCGCCCCGGCCCGCTCGATGCTCCGGTCGACGCGCGCGGCCTCGTCGCGCGACATGTACGCGCGCATCGTCGAGTGCCACACGACCGTGGCGACGCCCTCCTCGGGGGCCAGCCCCTCCAGGAAGTCCGCGGCGCCCGCCTTCACGACCGTCGCGGGGACCCGCGCGGCGACCTCGAACGCCGCCCGCAGCCGCGCCACCCGCGCCGCCTGGTCGGGCCACACGTACGACAGGAGCCGCCGCCGCCCGGCGGGCGAGGCCGCGTCCAGCGGGTTCGGGTCGCATCCCCGCCGCTCGGCGATGGCGAGCGGCGCGCCCACCGGGGGAAGGCCCCGCCAGGCGTCCGGCAGGACGACCGGCGACTCCGGACCGTACGCGCCGCTCTCGTGCAGGAGCCGGAAGCGGTCGGCGCGCAGGTTCAGGCCCGCGCTGGCCCCGATCTCCAGCAGCCTGACCGGCAGGGACCGGGCCGGGGAGCCCGCGGGACGGCAGGCGTCCGCGATCGCGAGGAGCCCGCCGACGAGCGGCGCCGCCCGCCCGACCTCGTTGGTCTGCGGCGGGGCGAGGAGGCCGTCGCGGATCTCGGCCGCGTGCCCGGCGAGCACGTCCCGGAACGCGGGCCAGGCCTCCAGCGGGTCCCGCGTCCCGCCGGCGGTCGGGTAGTGCGCGGCCAGCTCCGGCGCCCGCCCCTCAAGGACGAGCCGGTGCACCGTCCCGAGCATGCCCAGGACGTAGCCGGTATGCGTGCGCTCCCCGAGCACGTCCGTCACGACCGCGCCCGGATCCTCCGCCGCCCGCGTGAGCAGTTCGGCGTACATCGGCGACCCCAGCTGGGCGGACGCCCGCGCCTGGCCCAGCAGCACCCGCCTCGTCTCGACCCCGTCCGAACCGGCCCTTCCCATCGCCCACCTCCCCGACGAGCCTCTCAGATGCTGGACGCCGTCACGGGCGGGCGCGCGGAGTCAATAGGATTCCTCCCATGCTGCGATGGTTGACCGCGGGGGAGTCCCATGGCCCGGCCCTGACCGCGATCGTGGAGGGGCTTCCGGCCGGAGTGCGCGTGACCTCGGGGGACATCGCCGAGGAACTGCGCCGCCGGAGGCTCGGCCACGGCCGGGGCGCCCGGATGAAGTTCGAGCAGGACAAGGTCACGATCATCGGGGGCGTCCGGCACGGGGCGACGCTCGGCGGGCCGGTCGCGATCGAGGTCGGCAACACCGAGTGGCCCAAGTGGGAGACGGTCATGTCGGCCGACCCCGTGGACGCCGACGTCCTCGCTGCCCAGGCCAGGAACGCCCCGCTGTCGCAGCCGAGGCCCGGCCACGCCGACCTGGTCGGCATGCAGAAGTACGGCTTCGACGACGCGCGGCCCGTCCTGGAGCGGGCGAGCGCGCGGGAGACGGCCGCGCGGGTCGCGCTCGGCACCGTCGCCAAGGCGTTCCTCAAGCAGGCCCTCGGCGTGGACGTCCTGAGCCACGTGATCGCGCTGGGCGAGGTCGAGGCCCCCGAGGGCGTCCTGCCGGAGCCCGGCGACCTGGCGCGGGTCGACGAGAGCCCCGTGCGCTGCTTCGACGGCGAGGCGTCGGAGCGGATGGTCGCGCACATCGACGAGACCAAGAAGGCCGGCGACACCCTCGGCGGCGTGGTGGAGGTCCTCGCCTACGGGCTCCCGCCCGGCCTCGGCAGCCACGTCCACTGGGACCGGCGCCTGGACTCCCGGCTCGCCGGCATCCTCATGGGCATCCAGGCGATCAAGGGCGTGGAGCTCGGCGACGGGTTCACCACCGCGCGGCGGCCCGGCTCGCGGGCGCACGACGAGATCGACGCGACCGCCGGGGGGATCCGCCGCCGCACCAACCGGGCCGGCGGCGTCGAGGGCGGCATGACCACCGGCGAGGTGCTGCGGGTGCGCGCCGCGATGAAGCCGATCTCGACCGTCCCGCGGCGGCTCGACACGATCGACGTCACGACCGGAGAGCCCGCCAAGGCGATCAACCAGCGCAGCGACGTGACGGCCGTCCCGGCCGCCGGGGTGGTCGCCGAGGCGATGGTCGCGCTCGTCCTCGCGGACGCGGCGCTGGAGAAGTTCGGCGGCGACTCCGCCGAGGAGACCGCCCGCAACCTGCGCGGATACCTGTCCTCCCTGACGATCAAGTGAGCGGTGCCATGCGACCGAAGGCAGTCATCATCGGGCCGCCCGGCTCGGGCAAGTCCACGATCGGCGCCGGGCTGGCCGACCGCCTCGGCGTCACGCTGCGCGACACCGACGCCGACGTCGAGCGGGCCGCGGGCAAGCCCATCGGCGAGATCTTCATCGACGACGGCGAGGAGCGCTTCCGCGCGATGGAGCGCGCCGCCGTCGCCGAGGCGCTGGCCGAGCACGACGGCGTCGTCGCGCTCGGCGGCGGCGCCGTCCTCGCGCCCGAGACGCAGGACCTGCTCGCCGGGCACACCGTCGTCTACCTGCGGGTCGGCCTCGCCGAGGCGATCAAGCGGGTCGGCCTGGCGTCGGCGCGGCCGCTGCTCGTGCTGAACCCGCGCAGCCAGATGCGCAAGCTGCTGGAGGAGCGGCTCCCGATCTACGAGCGGCTCGGCACCGTGGATGTCGACACCGACGGGCGCGAGCCCGCCGACATCGTCGAAGAGGTCGTGAGGGCCCTGGAGGGGGACGCGTGACGCAGGCCCGGGTGCACGTCGGCGGCGCCGACCCCTACGACGTCGTCATCGGGACGGGCGTGCTCGGCGAGCTGCCCTCCCTGGTCGGGGAGCGGGCCCGGACCGTCGCGGTCGTCCACGCCGAGGGGCTGCCGCAGATCGCCCGCCCCGTGTGCGGGGCGCTCGAACAGGCCGGGTACGCCGTGCACGCGCTGCCCGTCCCGGACGGCGAGGCCGCCAAGGAGGTCGGCGTCCTCGCCGGGCTGTGGTCGTCCTTCGCCCGCCTCGGCATGACCCGCACGGACGTCGTCGTCGGCGTCGGCGGCGGCGCCACCACCGACCTCGCCGGGTTCGCGGCGGCCTCGTGGCTGCGCGGCGTCCGGGCGGTGCTCGTCCCGACGACGCTGCTCGGCATGGTGGACGCGGCGGTCGGCGGCAAGACCGGCATCAACGTCCCCGAGGGCAAGAACCTCGTCGGCGCGTTCCACCCGCCCGCCGGCGTCCTGTGCGACCTCGCCACGCTGGTGACGATGCCGCGCGAGGACTACGTCAGCGGCCTCGCCGAGATCATCAAGGCCGGCTTCATCGCCGACCCGCAGATCCTCGCCCTGGTCGAGGACGACCCGAAGGGCGCCGCGCACCCCGACGGCCCGCACACCCGCGAACTGGTCGAACGGGCCGTCCGGGTCAAGGCCGGCGTCGTGTCGGCCGATCTGAAGGAGAGCGGCCTCCGCGAGATCCTCAACTACGGCCACACCCTCGCGCACGCCATCGAGAAGAACGAGGAGTACCGGTTCCGGCACGGCCACGCCGTCGCGATCGGCATGGTGTACGCCGCCGAGCTGTCCCGCCTCGCCGGGCGGCTGCCCGCCGACGTCGTCCGGCGGCACCGCGACATCATCGAGGCCGTGGGTCTCCCGGTCTCCTACGCCGCCGACTGGCCCGGCCTGCGCGCCACCATGACCATCGACAAGAAGTCGCGGGGCGCCACGCTCCGGTTCGTCGTCCTCGACGGCATCGCTGAGCCGGGCCGCCTCGAAGGCCCGGACGAGGACCTGCTCGCCGCCGCCTACCGGGAGATCGCCCGATGACCCGCGTCCTCGTCCTGAACGGCCCCAACCTGCGCCGCCTCGGCGTCCGCGAGCCCGACACCTACGGGACGGCCAGCTTCGACGACCTGGTCGCCGTCTGCCGCGACGCGGGCCGCCGCCTCGACCTGCAGGTCGAGGTCCGGCAGACCGACGACGAGGCCGAGATGATGCGCTGGCTGCACGAGGCCGCCGACGGGCGCGTCCCCGTCGTGCTGAACCCGGCCGCGTTCACGCACTACTCCTACGCGCTGCGGGACGCGGTCGCCCAGCGCACCGCCCCGCTCGTCGAGGTCCACATCACCAACCCGGCCGCCCGCGAGGAGTTCCGCCACAACTCCGTCGTCGCGGGCGTCGCCACCGGAACCATCGCCGGTTTCGGCACCATGTCCTACGTCCTGGCCCTGCAGGCTGTAGCCGAGCTGGTCGCCGAGAACTCCTAGCCTGCGTTCGCGCGCGTGGTCGAGGCCGGTTCGAGACGGGCTTCAGCCCTCCTCGGCGGCGCTGCGGGCCATGTCCTTGAGCTCGGCCACGACGTCGTCCAGGGGGGCGACGTCGCGGTGGGCGCGGCACAGGATGGTGGCGCCCTCCACGGCCGCGACGATCAGGCGGGCGAGGCGGGACGCGCGGTCGTCGGGGACGCCGGCGTTGCCGAGCCCGGTGGCGAGGGTGTCCTGCCAGCGCCCGAACGCCGCCGCGGCGGCCGCGGCGAGCTGCGGGGCCTCGTCGTGGGACTCGACGGTGACGGCGACGACGGGGCAGCCGGCGCGGAACTCGCTTTTGATCAGGACCTGCCGCCACCAGCCCGTGAAGGCGTCCACGGCGGACGCGGCGTCACCGCCCTCGGTGGCGGCGAGGATGCCGGCGTTGAGGAACTCGCCGGCGTAGCGGACGGCCTCCTCGGCGAGCTGCGCCTTGCCGCCGGGGAAGTGGTGGTAGATCGACCCGCGCGGGGCGCCGCTGTGCGTGATGACGTCGCGGAACCCGGTGCCGCTGTAGCCGCGCTCGCGGAAGAGGTAGGCGGCGCTGCGCACCATGCGTTCCCTGCTGTCCGTCCCCATGGGACGATTATGACATTCATCATACGGTCCTCGCGTTGACCATGACGACCGTCATGGAGAACTTTGACTATGCCGGACGTCATAACTAGTACTCGCGAGTAGGGTCACCTCAGGAACGCGGTACGGGACGCGATACGAACCGGCTCCAAGAGCGGGGCCGGGCAGGGGAGAAGGAGACGTTCGTGATCGACCTCCAGCGCGACGGAGACGTGTACGTCCTGCGGTTCGACGCGGGCGAGAACCGGTTCGGCCCCGAGTTCCTCGACGCGGTCGAGGGCGCCCTCGACTCCGTGGCGAAGAACGACGGCCCGGGCGCGCTCGTCACCGTCGGCACCGGCAAGTTCTACTCCAACGGCCTGGACCTGGAATGGCTCGGCGCCAACCAGGACAGGTTCGAGGAGTACCTGCGGCGCGTGCACGCCCTGTACGCGCGCGTCCTGTCGATGCCGATGCCGACGATCGCGGCGCTGAACGGCCACGCCTTCGCGGGGGGCGGCATGCTCGCCCTCGCCCACGACTTCGCCGTCATGCGCACCGACCGCGGCTACTTCTGCCTGCCCGAGGTGGACCTCGGCATGACCTTCACCCCCGGGATGAACGCGCTGATCACGGCGCGGCTGCCGAAGGCCGCCGCCCACGAGGCGATGATCACCGGCCGCCGCTACTCCGCGGAGCAGGCGCGCGAGGCCGGGATCGTGCAGCGCACCGCGTCCGAGGAGGAGGTGCTGCCCGCCGCCGTGGAGTGGGCGGCGTCGCTGGCGAGCAAGAACGGAGCGGTGGTGGCGACGATCCGCACCGCGATGTACCGGCAGGCGCTGGACGCGCTGAACGGTCCCGCGCTGCCGTGACCCCTCCTCTCGGACGCGGGCCGGGAGTAGGTTACGTTCGACTGGAATCGGATTCGGTTTAGGAAGGGGCGCGGGACACCATGCGCATCGGTATGGCGCTCAGCTACTCGGGCGGTTTCAAGGAGACCGTCGAGGAGCTCGCCGACTACGAGAAGGCCGGCCTCGACATCGTCTACGTCGCGGAGGCCTACAGCTTCGACGCGGTGAGCCAGATGGGCTACATCGCCGCCAGGACCGAGCGGGTGGAGATCGCCTCCGGCATCCTCAACATCTACTCGCGCACCCCGACCGCGATCGCCCAGACCGCCGCTGGGCTGGACTACGTCTCCGACGGGCGGTTCACGCTCGGCATCGGCGCGTCCGGCCCGCAGGTCATCGAGGGCTTCCACGGGGTCCCCTACACCGCGCCGCTCGGCCGCACCCGGGAGATCATCGAGATCTGCCGCAAGGTGTGGCGCCGCGAGCGCGTGCAGCACGACGGCAAGCACTACCACCTGCCGCTGCCGGAGGGGCAGGGCACCGGCCTCGGCAAGGCGCTCAAGCTCATCAACCACCCGGTGCGCGCCGACATCCCGATCATGGTCGCCGCGATCGGCCCGAAGAACGTCGAGCTGACCGCCGAGATCGCCAACGGCTGGGAGCCGATCTTCTACATGCCGGAGAAGGCCGCGGAGGTGTGGGGCCCCTCGCTCGCGGCAGGGAAGGCCAAGCGCGACCCCGCGCTCGGCGAGCTCGACGTGGTCGGGCAGTCCCCGCTCGCCATCGGCGACGACGTGCAGGGCTTCCTGGAGTTCGGCCGCCCGATGGCCGCCCTCTACATCGGCGGCATGGGCGCCAAGGGCAAGAACTTCTACAACGACCTCGCCCGGCGCTACGGCTACGAGAAGGAGGCCGAGGAGATCCAGGACCTGTACCTGGACGGCAAGAAGGACGAGGCCGCCGCGAAGGTCCCCCAGGAGCTGCTGGAGAAGATGTCCCTCATCGGCCCCGAGGGGCACGTCCGGGAGCGGCTCGCCGCGATGAAGGAGTCCGGCGTCACGACCCTCAACGTGGCCCCGATCGCCGGCGACCACAAGAGCCGCCTCGCCCTGATCGAGAAGGTCAAGGAGATGGCCGCCGGACTCTGACGGGCCGCCTCCTCCGACGGCGGCGGAGACGGCCCAGCCAGAAACCCGTCCCGGGCCCGAACGGCGGGACGTCCAGCTCGAACAGCACGCGGAGCAGGACACCGCCGCCGAAGAGGGCGGATCCCCACCTCAGGGAGGCGCCCGGATCGCCCACCGAGCCGGCGGGGCGCGGATCGAGGCGGCCGCGCGGGTCGTACAGGACCTGGACGCGTTCGCCTCGATCCGCGACTTCGGACCCGGTCGTCATCGTCCGCACCCGCGGCTCGGCGCAGGCGAGGTCGTGGTCGTAGTAGACGTCCGTGGTCGTGTTCCCGTTGCTGTCGGTGCTGGTGACCTCGCGCCGGTCGACCTTCTGGACCGTGCACGCCGTGGTCCGGCCACGCTCGTGCAGAGCCTGGTCCGACACCGCGCCCGCGACCACGGACGCTCCGATGCCCAGCAGGAAGAAGGCGCCGAAGAAGACCAGGACGTTCTCGTAGCGCAGCTGTGTGAAGACCAGCAGGGCGTATCCGGCCATCATCATCACGAAGAACAGCGCCGTGCCCGCCCAGTTGCCCGCCAGCGCCGACGGCCCGTAGGCGTTCAGGGCGGCCTGAGCGACGATCAGCGCCACCCCGGTCAGGGGCGCGCCGACCGCCAGCAGCGCCGCCACCGCCCACTCCGGCCGTTTCCCGTACCCCACCATCGGAACCCGTTCCGTCGTCCGTCCGTGTCCCTGGATGAGACGCGCGGATCCGCCGACCGGATCGCCATCTGATCCTTACTTCTCGCGGCCGGCGGAATCGTGCGGGGAACGGCTCGGGAGGGGCGGCTCAGAGCGCCGCGTCGACCTCCTTGGCGACGCGCTCGCCGGAGCGGACGGCCCCGTCCATGTAGCCCGTCCAGTAGCCGGACGTCTCGGTGCCCGCCCAGTGGACCGGGCCGCACGGCTCCCGCAGCGCCGGGCCGAACGCGGTGAGCGCGCCGGGCGGGGCGACGCCGACGGGACCGCCGCCGCTCCACGTCTCGTTGTCCCAGCGCTGGAAGGCGGTCAGCTTCGGGTTCGCGGCCTTCTCCCCGAACAGCCTGGTGAACGAGTCGAGTCCCGCGGCCCGCACGTCCGCGGCCGGCGCGCCGTCCAGCCTCCTGATGTTGGCCTGGTTCATGAAGCCCATCAGGATGCCCCGCGACCCGTCCGGCGGGCTGTTGTCGAACGTCGCGTCGATGGCGCCGCTGTCGGCCACGGCCTGCCCGGTCAGCCCGTCCTCCCGCCAGAACGGCGTGTCGTAGACGGCGACGAACTTGGAGACCGATCCCATCGGGTAGCGCTGCATGAGCTGCGCCCGGCTCGCGGGCAGCGCCGGCGAGAAGTCGATCTTTCCGGCGATCGCCGGGGACATCGCCACCACGACCCGCTTGGCCGACACCGTGATCCCGTCGGCGGTCACCGTCGCGCCGCCCGCCTCCACGGCGATCGACCGGACCGGCGCGTTGTAGTGGACGATGTCGCCGAGCCGCGCCGCCAGCCGGACCGGCACCTCCTGCGAGCCGCCGACGAACCGCGACTCCTGCGCCCCGCCCTTCGTGTGGATCAGCCGGTCGATCGTCCCCGGGTTGGCCTCGTTGCCCGCCGAGGCCGCGTAGTTCAGCAGGTAGAGCAGCGAGACCTCCTGCGAGCGCATCGACAGGGTGGAGGAGGCGAACGCGTCCATCAGGAACCGCGCGCCGCTGCTCAGGGAGTTGGCCCGCGACCAGGTGTGGAAGGTCTGCGCGTCCCATTCCTCCGCCTTGGCCGCCTTCCACGGCTCGCCGACCGGCACCTCCTTGACCATGCCGCCGAGCTTGAGCAGCGCCAGCTCCAGGTCGACCACCCCCCAGTCCGGCGGGACCGCGCCGAGCAGGCCGTCGGTCGCGTACAGCGACCGCTTGCCGTCCCGGTAGTAGACGTTCTTGCCCTCGTTGTAGGTGGCGTAGGTGTCGACGCCCATGTCCTCGGCGAGCGCGGCGATGCGGTCCTGTGTCGGGCCGATGAACTCGGCGCCGCCCTCGTTGGTGGTGCCGTCGCCGAGCGGCATCCCGTAGACGCGGCCGCCGGGGCGGTCCCGCGCCTCCAGCACGACCACGGACCGGCCCGCCGCGACGAGGTCGCGGGCGGCGGTGAGGCCGGAGAGCCCGGCGCCGACGATCACCACGTCGGCGGTGAGCGGCGCCGTGCGGGCGGCGGCGGAGGGGGCCGCGGCCGCGGTGACGACCGCTCCCGCGGCGGTGAGCGCGCCTGTGCCCAGCAGTCTTCTACGGCTGACTCGGGTCAAGGGGAATCACTCCTGGGGAAGTCCACGGGGTCGGACGTTCGGGGGGACGGAGCACACGCCGGGTCACGCTAGGCCAGCTCTCGACCAGAAGTCGAGGGTTCTTCATGTTCGTGACCGCGTTGAGACGGCCGTCTCGCGATGATCTAGAGTCCTGGCCATGGGGGAGACTCACTACGCGCGGCGCCGCCGGCTCGCCGCGCTCGTCGCCGACCGGGGCGCCGCCGCACTGCTGGTGACCCGCCTGGTCAACGTCCGCTACCTGACCGGTCTGGACAGCTCGCGGGCCGCGCTGCTCGTCCCGGCCGACGGCCCCGCCGTGCTCGCGACCGACGGCCGCTACGCCGGGATGGCCGCGCAGGTCTGCCCGGAACTGCCCGTCGTCGTCGACCGCCAGGTGGCGGAGGCGCTGGTGCGGCGGGCGGCCGAGGACGGCCACGGCCGCATCGGCTTCGAGGCCCACGACCTGACCGTCGAGCACCATACGGCCCTCCTCGGCGTCGCGCCTCCCGACGGAGCCGCCGCCGAACTGGTCCCGCTCGGCCGTCTCGTCGAAGAGCTGCGCATGGTGAAGGACGAGGAGGAGATCGGCCTGCTGCGCGAGGCGTGCGCCGTCACCGACCGCGCGTTCGAGGCCGTCCTGCCCGAGATCCGCGCCGGGGTCACCGAGCGCGCCGTCGCGATCGCCCTCGAACGGGCCATGGTGGACCAGGGAGCCGAAGGCCCCGCGTTCGAATCGATCATCGCGTCCGGCCCCAACGGCGCCGTCCCGCACCACCATCCGGGCGGCCGCGAGCTCCAGCGCGGCGACCTCGTCACCATGGACTTCGGCGCCCTCTACGGCGGCTACCACGCCGACATGACCCGCACCGTCGCGATCGGCGAGCCCGCCGCCTGGCAGCGGGACGTCTACGACCTCGTCCACCGCGCCCAGGCCGCCGCGCTGGCCGCCGCGCTGCCCGGCGCCGACACCAAGGACGTGGACGCCGCCGCCCGCGACGTCATCGCGGAGGCCGGGCACGGCGAGGCGTTCACCCACGGCCTCGGGCACGGCGTCGGCCTGGAGATCCACGAAGCGCCGCTCATGGGGTACGACAAGACCGGTAAGCTGATGGATCGGGTTCCGATCACCGCTGAGCCGGGGGTCTACCTCACGGGCCGGGGCGGGGTCCGCATCGAGGACACGCTGGTGGTCCGCGCGGGCGGGCCGGAGCTCCTCACCACAACGACCAAGGACCTGCTCGTCCTGTAGGACGCGCGGGCCCGCGACCGGGAGAACAACGCAGTGGCGACGACGAACGACCTGAAGAACGGCATGACGCTGAACATCGACGGCCAGTTGTGGACCGTCCAGGAGTTCCAGCACGTCAAGCCCGGCAAGGGCGGCGCGTTCGTCCGCACCAAGCTCAAGAACGTGCTGTCGGGCAAGGTCGTCGACAAGACCTTCAACGCCGGCACCAAGGTCGAGGTGGCCAGCGTCGACAAGCGCGAGATGCAGTACCTCTACCGCGAGGGCGAGGACTTCGTCTTCATGGACACCGAGACCTACGACCAGCCGCACATCCCCGCGGCCGTCGTCGGCGACGCGGCGAACTACCTGCTCCCCGAGCAGAACGCCGTGATCGCCTTCAACAACGAGAACCCGCTCTACGTCGAGCTGCCCGCCGCCGTCGTGCTGGAGATCACCGAGACCGAGCCCGGCCTGCAGGGCGACCGCTCCACCGGCGGCAGCAAGCCGGCCACGCTGGAGACCGGAGCGCAGATCCAGGTCCCGCTGTTCATCACCACCGGCGAGAAGGTCAAGGTCGACACCCGCTCCGGCGAGTACCTCGGCCGCGCCTGAGATGGCAGCGCGCACCAAGGCCAGGAAACTCGCCCTCGACATCCTGTTCGCCGCCGAGCTCCGGGAGGAGGAGCCGACGGCGGTGCTCGCCGCCCGCGGCCGGCCCAACCAGGACGAGCTCGCCGAGTACCCGCACGCCGTCCGGCTGATCGAGGGCGTCCAGCAGAACCGGGAGCGCATCGACGAGCTGCTCGCCACCTACGCGACCGGCTGGACGCTCGAACGCATGCCCGTCGTCGACCGCAACATCCTGCGGATGGGCGCGTTCGAACTCCTGTGGGTCGACGACGTCCCCGACGGCGTCGCGGTGAGCGAGGCGGTGGGCCTCGCCACCGAGCTGTCCACCGACGAGTCCCCCCGCTTCGTCAACGGCCTCCTCTCCCGCCTCCAGCAACTCAAGCCCTCGCTGAGTCTTTGAGCTCTTATCTCCTCCTTCGGGCCTTGGCGGCCCTCCATCGTCGATAAAAGCGGGCGATCGCTGGCATCGCTTCGTCTCGCCTTGCGGCTCGCTGCGCGATCAGGTTCTCGCAAGCTCGAACCTGCCTTCGGACGCGATCGCGGCCATTGAGGTGGTTGCGGGGTTGCGGAGCGGGCTGGGGCGGGGTGCTCGGCCGTACCCGCATCGGCATCGCTCGGACCTGCCGGCGAGCGCGTGACTTCCGTGGGCGGCCGGGCGTGGAGGAGGAGTGCACTGCAATAAGCTCTCCTTGATGACCAACGTTAGGGGAGCGGGTGTGACCGGCCGGCAGCAGAAGCGGGTGCGGGGTGGCAGTCGCGTGCGCAGTGCCGTCCTGTGGGACGCCCTGCGCGCGGTCCTCGACCGCATCACTCCCGAGGCCGGCCAGAGCGATGTCGTGGACGTCGGCGGGGGGACCGGCGGGTTCGCCGTCCCGCTCGCCGAGCTGGGGCACCGGGTCACCGTGGTCGACGCCAACCCGGACGCGCTGGCCGCGCTGGAGCGCCGGGCCGCCGAGTCCGGGGTGCGGGTGCGCGCCGTGCAGGGCGACGCGGTGGACCTGCCCGACCTGCTCGGCCCGGACGCCGCCGACCTCGTGCTGTGCCACAGCGTCCTCGAGTACGTCGACGATCCGGGCGCGGCGATGGCGGCGCTGACCGGCGCCGTCCGCCCGGGCGGCTCGGTCAGCGTGCTGGCGGCGGGGCAGGTCGCGGCCGCGCTGCACCGCGCCGTGTCCGGGCACTTCGACGACGCGCGGCGGGTGCTGACGGACCCGTCCGGACGGTGGGGCGAGGGCGACCGGATGCCCCGCCGGTTCACCCGCGAGTCGCTGTCGGAGCTGGTGAGCGGCGCCGGGTTGCGGGTCGCCGAGCTGCACGGCGTCCGGATCTTCGCCGACCTGGTGCCGAGCGGCCTGCTCGACGGCGACGCCGACTCCGCGGACGCGCTCATCGCCCTGGAGTCCGTCGCGGCCGTCCATCCCGTCCTGCGGGACCTCGCCACCCAGCTGCACCTGGTGGCGGACAAACCGGCCGGCTAGCACCGTGAGCCGCAAGCAGCAGCTGCACCGGCCGGGGCCGCAGCCGGGCCCGCCCGCCGACGACACCGGCTGCACCATCCTGCACGTCGACATGGACGCCTTCTTCGTCAGCGTCGAGCTGCTGGAGCGGCCCGAGCTGCGCGGGCGTCCCGTCGTCGTCGGCGGCGCAGGGCCGCGCGGCGTGGTGTCCGCGGCCTCCTACGAGGCGCGCCGGTTCGGCGTGCACTCGGCGATGCCGATGACGCGGGCGCGGCGGCTGTGCCCGCAGGCCGTGGTGCTGCCGGTGAGCCACGGCAAGTACGGCCGCGTGTCCGCCGCGGTCTTCGAGATCTTCCGCTCCGTCACGCCGCTGGTCGAGGGCCTGTCGCTGGACGAGGCGTTCCTCGACGTGGCGGGCGCCCGGCGGCGGCTGGGCCGTCCCGCCGAGATCGCGCAGCTCATCCGCGACCAGGTGCGCGACCAGCAGGGCATCACCTGCTCGGTCGGCGTCGCGACCACCAAGTTCGTCGCGAAGCTGGCCTCGACCCGGTGCAAGCCCGATGGGCTGCTCGTGGTGCCGGCTGACGGCGCCGTCGACTTCCTGCACCCGCTGCCCGTCGCGTCCCTCTGGGGCGTCGGCGAGCGGACGGAGCAGGCGCTCACCCGGCTCGGGCTGCGCACCGTCGGGCAGCTCGCCCAGGTGCCCCTCGCCACGCTGCAGCGCGAGCTCGGCAACGCGCTCGGCGCGCACCTGCACGAGCTGGCGTGGGGACGCGACCCGCGCGAGGTCGTTCCGCACACGCCCGACAAGAGCATCGGCGCCGAGGAGACCTTCGACACCGACGTCGACGATCCCGAGATCATCCGGCGGGAGCTGCTGCGGCTGGCGGAGCGGGTCGGCGCGCGGCTGCGCGAGAGCGGGAACGCCGGCCGGACGGTCAGCGTCAAACTGCGGATGGCCGACTTCAAGACGATCACGCGGGCGCGCACGCTGGCCGAGCCCACCGACCTGGCTCGTGTGATCTATGTCACAGCCCGCGAGCTGTACGAGGCGTCGGGCCTGGAACGGGTACGACTCCGTTTGGTCGGGGTGCGGGTGGAGAACCTGGGTCCCGCCGGCGAGGCCCCCCGTCAGCTCGCCCTCGACGAGCCGGACAGCGGCTGGCGTGAGGCCGAGCGAGCCATGGATCAGGTCGCGCACCGGTTCGGGCGCGGCGCGGTGCGCCCCGCCGCGCTGGTTCGGCGTGCGGCGGAGGGTGACGCAGGGGACGGCAGGGACGGAAGACAATGAAAGAAGGCTGTGAGGTGACCGGCGCCGGGCCCTCGGCGGGCCGTTCGCTTTCGTACGCTCGAGAGTCCTCGTATTCTGGGCATATCACCGTTGACGTTCGCGTCCCGCATCGGATACTCCGTCGCGGAGCTGTCGCTGGGAGGTGCCGTGCCGCTGTCTGAGCACGAGCAGCGCATGCTCGAACAGATCGAATCGGCGTTGTACGCCGAGGATCCCAAGTTCGCTCACGCGGTTCGCTCGACCAACCCCCAGGTCCATTACAAGCGCCGGATCGTCAAGGCGGCCCTCGGTTTCGCGGTGGGCGTCTGCGCGCTGATGGCCGGCCTAGTGATCAACGCGGGGACGGTCACGATCGCCGTCAGCGTGACGGGCTTCCTGCTGATGGTCGTGTGCTGCGTCTGGGCGCTGACGAGCTGGAAGCGGATGACGGGCATCGGCAACGAGCCCGCGCGCGGAGGCGGCCGCCAGGCGCGCCCCGCCAAGGCGGGCTTCATGGAGCGCATGGAGGAACGCTGGCGCCGCCGCACCGAGGGTGATTGAGCGGCGTCTGGAGCGAAGCGGAAGACGACGCTCAGTCCCCTTTTCGGGGGGGCTGGGGGTTGTCCCCCCAGGATGTGATTGAGCGGCGTCTGGAGCGAAGCGGAAGACGACGCTCAGTCCCTTTTCGGGGGCCTTGGGCGGTCGTCCCTCCAGTGTGTGACTGAGCCACTCGGTGCCGGCTAGACGACTCGTCCCGGCCGTACGCGGGCTTTTCCGCGGGGCCGGGACGAACGTGTGTCCGGGGGTGAGCGCCTACCGGCGGCGGAGGCGGGACGGCAGGTCGTTCAGTCGGGCGGTGGCGTCGAGGGCGCGGTCTCCGGCGGTGCGGAGCGCGGTGCGGGTCTGCTCCACCGTCGACGGCGGCAGCAGGCGGGCGCGCCACCGGGCCCGGCGCCCCACGGACGCGGCGAACGCATCCCGGACGATCCGCACGTCGGCGCGCAGCCGCTCGGCGGGCTCGGAGGCGCGGGTCCGCGAGTAGCGCGCCAGTTCCTCGGCGCGGGCGATCCGGGTGAGGGCCTGAACGCTCGGCGCGTCCATCTCCAGCAGTTCCCCGAGCCGGCGGGCGGCGGCGCGCGGGGAGTCGCTGGCCCGCCATTCCAGGCCGTGGTCGAGCGCGTCCGCGCGCATCTCCTGCCAGGCGGCGTGCGCCGCCCCGGCCGGATCGGGCGTCCGCGTCCCGTTCGGGGATTTCCCCGGCACGGCGGGATCCGGCGTCCGCTTGCGGCGCGGGTCCGCCTCCTCGGCCGGACCAGGGGAGGCCTTGCGCCGCTTGCGCGTCGGTGTCCCGGTGGGCGAGGCGGTCAGGGCCGCCCAACGGCGCCACCGGGTGAAGAAGCGCAGCGTCATCGGCACGGCCATCAGCAGCAGCACCAGCAGGGCGCCGGCGAGCCACCGCGTCGCGGTGAACCCGCTGTCGTCGCCCTCCTGGACGTCGGTCGCCGCGCCCGCGCCCTCGTCGTTGCGGTGCCGGGGACCGCTGGGCGTGGCGGTCGAGCCCGCGTCGGGCGACGAGGTGTCCGGCGCCTGCGTGACCTGGTCGTCCGGCCCGCCGCCGGTGCTGACCGCGGGCTGGCTGTACGCGGGGGCGAGGGCCGTGCCCTGCCCGGCGGCGCCGCTCGGCGTGGGCTCGAAGCGCACCCATCCCGAGCCCTCGAAGTACAGTTCGGGCCAGGCGTGCGCGTCGCGCGACCGCACCACCCACTCGCCGGGCTTGACCTCGCTGCCCGGGGTGTAGCCCATCGCGACCCGCGAGGGGATCCCGAGGATCCGCGCCATCAGCGCCATCGCGGCGGCGAACTGCTCGCAGTAGCCGCGCTTGCTGTGCAGGAGGAAGTCGACGAGGTCGCTGCCGTGCTGCGGCGCGGGCGCGGACAGGTCGTAGGTGAACCCGCCGGACAGGGTGAACCAGCGCTGCAGCCGGACGGCCTGGCCGAGCGCGGTCGCCGACCCGGCGGTGACGTCCGCGGCGAGTTTCCTGACCTGCGGCGGGACGTTCTTGGGCACCGCCGTGTAGTGCGCGACGATCTCGGGCGGGTAGGGGCCCGAGGCGGCGAGCTGCCCGGCGGTCGGCTGCGGGATCAGGCTCCTGACGGTGTAGGAGCGTCCGCCCGCCGAGTCGCGCAGCGAGTAGATCATCAGCGACGGGCCGTGCACCCGCCAGTCGCCCTTGATGGACACCTTGGCCGGGGCGTACGGCACCGGCAGGAACGTCATGTTCTTGACCTCCGGCCGCACCCGCACCTCGGTCGTCACCTCGCGCGAGGGCGCGGCGGTCAGCCCCGGCGGGGCGGGGAGGGCGCGGTCGCCGCTCAGCCGGTCCTTGGAGCTGCTCTTCAGCGGGCTGTAGGTCCACCGGTCGCCGTCGAACCGGTCGAGGGCGTAGAGACGGAGGTAGCCGGGGCTCTCCGGGGCGTCGCTGCGGTAGGTCAGCACGGTCGAGTCGTCCAGCCGGGTCAGCTCCCGCTTCAGGCTGACCAGGGGGTCGGGCGTCGTCACGGTCTGCGTGCCCCTGCCGGAGCCGCCGCCCACGCCGAACACGCCGCGCGGGTGGAGCCCGGGGATCGCCGCCGGCAGCAGTACGGCCACGGCGACCGTGCCGGCCGCGATCCGGCGGCCGCTGGCCGCCAGGGCCGAGGC
>NZ_JBFARL010000033.1:0-53960 GCF_040674655.1 Actinomadura sp. NPDC049753
GGGCGCAAGCGACGACCACTTCCCGGACGACTGGTCGATGTCAGGCTTCGCCCGGGATGCCGTCTCCGTCCTCGATGCGGCGGGCATTCAGCGAGTCCGTCGGCCGCGGCGCCGTGGTCGAGGCGGGCGCCACCGTGATCGGCAGCGTCCTGCTGGAGGACTCGTTCGTCGCCGAGGGCGCCACCGTCCGCGACTCGGTCCTCAGCCGGGGCGCCCGGGTGGGCCCCGGCGCGGTCCTCGACGGCGTCGTGCTGGGCGACGGCGCGGTGGTGGGCCCCGGCAACGAACTGCGCTGCGGCGTCCGTGTCTGGCCCGGGATCAAACTGCCGCCGACGGCCGTCCGCTTCTCCGCCGACGACTGAGGCGGGACGGCGGAAGGCCGCCCTGCGCACGGAGGCGCCGGGCGGTCCCGGGCGGCGGGCCGTCCTTTGTTCCGCTCCAATTCGGCAGGCATCCGCGGTCCGCCGGAACCGGTCGCGCCGCGGCTCTTTTTCCGCCTGTATTCCGGCCGGACCCGTTTATCAGAAGGTGCGGCTGGTGCTCCAGGTCGCTTGGCTGGAGGGGTGGTTCAGGTCGAAGGTGATGCCTGACAGGCGTCTGTCGCCGCCCAGCGAGCCGTCGTAGCGTCCCCGCGTCCCGTTGAACCATCCGGGTCGGCGGCTGGGCGTCGCGGTGGGCTGCACGACTTGGGAATCCTCTGGCAGCGGCCGGTGATCGGCGGCCTCGACCCGCGAATGTCCGCCGGTATGTACGCGTCGGCGTGATCATTTTTGGGTCGGACGAAGAAAATCGCTTTATGGCGACCATTTAATGGTCTGCCTCCGGGTGGGAGGCCGGGCGCCGGACGGTGGCAGACTGGTCACCGAGACCGTTGGGGCATGTCAAGCAGGGAGAGCCGGCTCGTTGAGCGTTGTTGGACCGTCGTCCGGGGTGGCCGGGGAGGCGACCGCTGGGCGCCTCCCCGGCCGGGTCCGGACGTGGCGGCCTCCGTGGGAGCTGGACCTGCGGGACGTCCTGGCGCCGCATCGGCGCGGGTCGCGCGATCCGGCGTGCCGGTTCGAGCGGGACGGGTCCGTCTGGCGGGCGTCCCACACCCCCGACGGGCCGGGCACCCTGCGGGTCGGGTGGGCCGGGGACGCCGTCGAGGCCACGGCCTGGGGCCCGGGCGCCGAATGGCTGCTGGACGGGGTGCCCGAGCTACTGGGGGCGGCCGACGAACCTGACGGGTTCGTCGCGCGGCACGACGTCGTCCGCGACCAGGTGCTCAGGCGTCCGGGGCTGCGGATCGGACGGACGCGGCGGGTCTTCGAGGCGCTCGTGCCGGCGGTGATGGAGCAGAAGGTGCTGGGGCAGGAGGCGTGGCGCGCCTGGGCGCACCTGCTGCGCCGGTTCGGGCAGCCCGCGCCCGGCGCCCCGCATCTGCGGGTGCCGCCGCCGCCGGAGGTCTGGATCCGGATTCCCTCGTGGGAGTGGCACCGGTCCGGCCTGGAGGCCGTCCGGGCCCGGACGATCATCGGGGCGGCGCGGGTCGCGCGGCGGCTGGAGGAGGACCCGGGCGAGGCGCGGCTGCGGTCGCTGCCGGGCATCGGCGTGTGGACGGCCGCCGAGGTCAGGCAGCGCGCGGTGGGCGATCCCGACGCCGTCTCCGTCGGCGACTACCACCTGCCCGGCCTGGTCGGCTGGGCGCTGGCGGGCCGCAAGGTCGACGACGCCGGGATGCTGGAACTGCTGGAGCCCTACGCCGGTCATCGCTACCGGGTCACCCGGCTGCTGGAATCGTCCGGGATGCGCCCGCCGAGGCGTGGCCCCCGCTTGCCGGTGCGGGACTACCGGTCCTTCTGACCGGGGCCTGCGCCGGGCGGCGGCGCAGCCAGAAGTTGTTCCGGGCCCAGTCGAGGCCGTCCCGGCTGTCGGCGCCGAAGAGGGGGCCGAGGACGGCGAGGGCGATGATGAGGCCGAGCATGTACAGCATGGTCTTCTTCCTTGGGATCGCAGTGGCGGCGTTCCCGCGCGGGGCGATCGGAGGAGCGGGGTCTCCGCCTCTTTCCGTCGCACCTACAGTTTGACTCCGTCCAACGTTCAGGTCCAGCGAGGCTTTCTGTAGGGATTGTGTAAGAATCTCTTCACCATGTTGGATCTCGGACGTCTGCGGGTGCTGCGCGAGCTCAAGCTGCGCGGGACGCTCGCGGCCGTCGCGGACGCCCTCGGCTACACGCCGTCCGCGGTGTCGCAGCAGCTCGCGCAGCTGCAGCGGGACGTCGGCGTGCCGGTGGTCGAGCGCGCCGGGCGGCGGCTGCGGCTGACCGAGGCGGGCGAGGTGCTCGTCGAGCACGCCGAGGCGCTCCTGGAGCGGGCGAAGCGGGCCGAGGAGGCGGCGCTCGCCGCGAGCGGGCGCGTCGCGGGCTCGGTGCGGGTCGTCGGCTTCCAGACGGCGCTGCTGCACGTCCTCGCGCCCGCGCTGCCGCGGCTGGCGGAGGCCTATCCCGACCTCGTCGTGGACGTGCTGGACGAGGAGTTCCACCGGGTGCTCCAGGCGCTGGTGCTCCAGGAGATCGACGTCGTGCTGACCGACGAGTACTCGCACCTGCCGCGGCCGCGCAGGCCGGAGCTGACCTCCGAGGTGCTCGTCACCGAGATCATGCGGGTCGGGATGCCGGAGGGCCATCCGCTCGCCGAGCCGGGCGGCCCGGTCCGGATGGCCGACCTGGCCGGGTGCCCGTGGGCCACCGGGCACGTCGGCACCAACCACGCCGACCTGCTCGAACGGACGTGCGTGGAGCTGGGCGGCTTCCGGCCCGACGTCCGCTTCAGGTCCAACGACCTCATGGTGATCTTCGCGATGGTCGCCCAGGGCGGCGCCGTGTGCCTGGTGCCCGACCTCGCGCTCGCCGAGCGGGAGGAGGGCATCGTCGTGCGGGACGTCGCCGACGCCCCCGTGGAGCGCCGGATGGTCATGTGGACGCGCGTCGGCGCGCAGGTGCGGCCGTCGGTCGAGGCCGTCCTGCGCGAGCTGCGCCGCTCTGCGGACCTGCTGGTCGAACGCCGCCCGAGCTGCCGCCGCGGCGCGCCCTGACCGGGCCCGCCGCGGCGGCGCCGGTCACACGGGCCGGGTCACCGGCGTCAGGGTGAGAGCCTGCCGTCCGAAATGACCGATGCCGTCCGTGCGGCGGGACGCCTCCAGGCGCTCGGCGGGAACGTCCCCGTACAGGGTGGTGCGCTGCCTGGCGGGACGGCCCGCGCGCGCCGCGATCGCCTCCAGTTCGCTGATGGGCTTGAACGACCCGTTCTCCGAGCCGGCCATCCGGCTGATGGTCTCCTCCATGAGCGTCCCGCCGAGGTCGTTCACCCCTCCCTGGAGGACGCGCGTGCACAGTTCGTCTCCGAGCTTCACCCAGGACGTCTGGATGTTGGGGATCGCGCCGTGCAGCAGGATGCGCGCCAGGGCGTGGACGGCGACGTTCTCCCGCGCGGTCGGCCCCGGCCGCGCCAGCCCGGCGAGGTAGATGGGCGAGTTGTGGTGGACGAACGGCAGCAGCACGAACTCGCTGAACCCGCCCGTCCGCTCCTGGAGGGACCGCAGCAGCTTGATGTGCGCGACCCAGTGCGCGGGGGTGTCCACGTGCCCGTACATCATGGTGGACGTCGTCGGGATGCCGATCTCGTGCGCGGTCGTGACGACCTCGACCCACTGGTCCGTGGGCAGCTTCCCCTTGGTCAGCACCCACCGGACGTCGTCGTCGAGGATCTCGGCGGCCGTCCCGGGCAGTGAGTCGACGCCCGCCTCCTTCGCCGCCTCCAGCCACTCCCGGATCGACAGGTCCGTCCGGGACGCGCCGTTCACGACCTCCATCGGGCTGTAGGAGTGCAGGTGGATGCCGGGCGCGCGGCGCTTCACCTCGCGGGCGAGGTCGAAGTACGCGGTCCCGGGCAGGTCCGGGTGGATGCCGCCCTGCATGCAGACCTCGGTGGCGCCCGCCTCCCACGCCTCGTCCACGCGGTCCCCGACCTGCTCCAGGGACAGCGTGTAGGCGTCGGCGTCCGTGCGGCGCTGCGCGAACGCGCAGAACCGGCAGCCGGTGTAGCAGACGTTGGTGAAGTTGATGTTCCGGGTGACGACGTAGGTGACCTCGTCGCCGACGGCGTCGCGCCGCAGGCCGTCCGCCAGCGCGGCGAGCGCGTCCAGCTCGGGGCCCTCGGCGTGCAGGAGGGCCAGCGCCTCGTCGTCGGACAGGCCCGCGGGGTCCCGTTCGGCGCGCGCCAGGGCGGCCTTGACGTCCGCGTCGAACCGCTGGGGCGCGGCCATGCGGTCGCGCAGCGCGTCCCAGTCGCCGTACACCTCGTCGAAGTCGTCGCGCCGGTCCGAGGTGCGGCCCGTCGTGTCGATCTCGGTGTGCAGGTCGGTCCGGCCGGACGCCGCGAACCCGCCGTCGGGCTCCTGCCAGGGACGCCCCTCGGGGACGGCGCCCTCCCGCGCCAGCCCCGTCGCGGGGTCGGCGAGCGCGGCGACGTGCGCGGTGAGGCGCGGATCCAGCCAGGGCTCGCCGCGCCGCACGTACTCGGGGTAGATCGTGAGCCGCTCGCGCAGCTCGAAGCCCGCCCCGGCGGTCCTGGCGGCCAGCTCGTCGATCTGCGGCCACGGCCGCTCCGGGTTCACGTGGTCGGGCGTCAGCGGCGACACCCCGCCCCAGTCGTCGATCCCGGCGCGCAGCATCAGCGCGTACTGCTCGGCGACCAGGTTCGGCGGCGCCTGCACGCGCGCCTTCGGGCCGAGGACGAGCCGCGTCACCGCGATCGTCGCGGCGAGCTCCTCCAGTTCGGCGTCCGGAGTGTCGCGCATCTTGGTGTCGGGCTTGGCGCGGAAGTTCTGGACGATCACCTCCTGGATCGCCCCGTACTCGCGCATCGTCCGCCGGATCTCGAAGATCGCGTCCGCGCGCTCCTCGACCGTCTCGCCGATCCCGATGAGGATGCCGGTCGTGAACGGGACGTTCGTGCGGCCCGCGTCCTCCAGCACCCGCAGCCGGACGGCCGGGTCCTTGTCCGGCGACCCGAAGTGGGGGCCGCCGCGCTCGCTGAACAGCCGCGTCGCGGTCGTCTCCAGCATCATCCCCATGGACGGCGCGACCGGCTTGAGCCGCTGGAAGTCGCGCCAGGTCAGCACCCCGGGATTCAGGTGCGGCAGCAGGCCGGTCTCCTCCAGCACCCGGATCGCCATCGCGCGCACGTACGAGAGCGTGTCGTCGTAGCCGTGCGCGTCCAGCCACTCGCGGGCCGGGCGCCACCGGTCCTCGGGACGGTCCCCGAGCGTGAACAGGGCCTCCTTGCAGCCCATCTCCGCGCCGCGCCGCGCGATCTCCAGCACCTCGTCGGGGCTGAGGTAGGGCGAGTCGAGCCGGTGGGGGACGGTCGCGAACGTGCAGTACCCGCAGCGGTCCCGGCAGAGCCGGGTCAGCGGGATGAAGACCTTGCGGCTGTAGGTGATGACGCCGGGACGGCCCGCTGCCTCCAGGCCGGCGTCCCGGATGCGGGCCGCGTGGGCGAGCAGGTCGTCGAGCTGCGCACCCCGTGCCTGCAGCAGTGTGGCGGCCTCGGATCGGTCCAGTGTCTTGCCGTCGCGCGCGCGGGCCAGGGCCCGGCGAAGAGCGGAGCTCGTGGCGTCCATGCGGGCACTCTATGCCAATCGTCATATTCCGCGCCGCGCCGGGGTCCGAAAGAACGGACAAAAAGGAATGGCCCCGGCCGTAGAAGCCGGGGCCCGCCCGGATCTATTCCCGCGCGTTCACTTCTGATCCGCTCACCTGACCTCGATGAAGGCGTCCGGGGCGCGCGGCGGCCGCTCGCGCGGGGGCGCGGCCGCGTGGCCCACCCCGACGGCGCCCATCGGGTCCCATTCGTCCGGCAGGTCGAGGACGTCGCGCACCACGTCGCGGCAGAACATCGTGCTCGACACCCAGCACGAGCCGAGCCCCTCCACGGCCAGCGCGACCAGCAGGTTCTCCACGCCGGCCCCGGCCGCCACCACGAACATCTCGCGCTCGGCGCGCGACCGGCGCTCGTCCGGATAGTCGTGCGACCCGTCCATGACCAGGCACGGGACGACGAGGTAGGGGGCCCGGCGCAGCACCTCGCCGCGCCGCAGCCGCTTGGCGACCGACTCGTCGGAGAAGCCGTCGCGGCGCAGGTCGGCCTCCCACGCGTCGCGCATCGCGTCCAGCAGCCGCGTCCGCGACTCCGCCGACTCCAGCAGGACGAACCGCCACGGCGTCGTGTGGTGCGGGGCCGGCGCGGTGATCGCGGCGCCGACCGCCCGCCGCACCGCCGCCGGGTCCACCGGCTCGGCGGTGAACTCGCGGATCGTGCGCCGCGCGCCCAGCACGTCCGCCGACCCGAACCGGAACATGTCCTCCTCCGGCGGGCGCACCAGCGCCCGCGCGCCCGGCCCGTCCTCCGGCGTGACCAGGCCGGACAGCCCGCGCACGACCGCGATCGGCACGCCCTCCAGCTTGCCCTTGACCAGCTCGCCGGCCGCCGCGATCTCGTCGGCGACCGCCGTGATCGTGGCCTCCAGGCGGTTGCCGTAGGCGTCGTCGCGCCCGCGCAGGTCGCTGAGGGGGGCCAGGCCGGCGACGCCGATCGCCGCGTCCGTCAGCCCGTTGCGCCAGGGGCGCCCGAGCGTGTCCGACACGATCACGGCCACGTCGGCGCCGGTCCGCTCCCGCACCCCGGCGCGGATGCGCCGGGCCGAGGCGTCCGGGTCCTCGGGCAGCAGCAGCACCGTGCCGGGCCGGGTGTTGGACGCGTCGACACCGGCCGCGGCCAGCACCAGCCCCTGCCGCGTCTCCACGATCCGCGTCTCCCCGCGCGCGTGCGTCCGCCGCGCCACCACCCGGACGGTCTCGGCGTCGATGGCCTTCTCCCGGTCGGCGGCGACCAGGACCCGCCCCTCCGCCTTACTGACGATCTTGGAGGTGACGACGAGCACGTCGCCGTCCTCGACCGTCCCGTCCGGGATCAGCGCGGCGATGTCGGCCCCCTCGGCGACCTCCGGCATCCCCGGCACGCCGAAGACCTCGATCCTCTGCGCGGGGACGGCCCCCCGGCCCGCTCCGCCCGGCCCCGCGCTCATTCGGCGACCCCCGCCCGCTTCAGCTCCACCGCCAGGTCCAGGGCCGCCCGCGCGATGGCGGCGGTCGACTCGGCGTCGCTCATCAGCAGCGGCCGGGAGCGCACGTCGATGCCCTCCACCCGCACGTCCGCGTCGGCCTCGTCGACGAGCCAGCCGTCCAGCAGCCCGAGGCCGTAGTGCTCGGCGACCGCGCGCGCCGACGTCTCCACCCCGATCGCGGTCAGGCACGCGTCGGCCATCCCGCGCACGGGAGCCCCGCCGACGATGGGCGACACGCCCACCACGGTCTTGGTCGCGACCGCGTCCCGGATGCCGGGGACCGCCAGGATCGTCCCGATGCTCACCACCGGATTGGACGGCGGGAACAGCACCACGTCGGCCGCCTCGATCGCCGCCAGCACGCCCGGCGCCGGCGCGGACTCCGCCGCGCCCACCGCGGCGATCGACAGCGCCGGGACCGAGGCGCGCATCCGCACCCACCACTCCTGGAAGTGGATCGCGCGCCGCCCCTGCTCGTCCTCGACCACCACGTGCGTCTCGACCTGGTCGTCGGTCATCGGCAGCAGCCGCACCCCCGGGCGCCACCGGTCGCACAGCGCCTCGGTCACCGCCGACAGCCGGTAGCCGGCCGCCAGCATCTGCGTCCGGACGATGTGCGTCGCGAAATCGCGGTCGCCGAGCCCGAACCAGCCCGGCCCCACCCCGTAGGCGGCCAGTTCCTCCTTGACGGTGAAGGTCTCCTCCGCCCGTCCCCAGCCCTGCTCCTCGTTGATGCCGCCGCCGAGCGTGTACATCACGGTGTCCAGGTCGGGGCACACCCGCAGGCCGAACAGGGAGATGTCGTCCCCGGTGTTGCCGATGACGGTGATCTCCGCCTCCGGGGCGGCCGCCAGGAGCCCGCGCAGGAAACGGGCGCCGCCGATCCCGCCCGCCAACGCCACGATCTTCATGACCTCAACCCTACGGTGATCCCCGAGGAGAGCAGAGGGGTCGCCGCCCCGGGCGACACTATGCAAAGCTTTGCCTGCTATCGGAGAACACCCGGTCCCGAGTCTGGAGATGCCACCGTGAACAAGGAAGCCGTCCAGCGCCTGCGCGAACCGGCCGCCTGGGTCCTGCTCGCCGCGGCGGGCGTCCACCTTCTCGCGGGCATCATCTCGCTTCTCGGCGGCGGCGGCAGCTTCACGCTGCGCGCCCTCGGCCAGACCAACGACGGGACCTTCCTGCAGGTCGCGATGGTCGGCCTCGTCGTCCTGGCGATCATGCTGACGACCTGGGGCGCGACCCCGACCCCGCAGGCCCGGACCATCACCATGGGCGCGCTCGGCGTCCTCGGCGGCATCGGGCTGTTCGGCGTGATCTCGTGGCTGAGCGGGATGCTCGCCGACTCCGACTACGCGGGCGCGGTGACCAAGCTCACGACCTTCCTGGTCGGCGCCGGCGACCTGGCCGTGGTCGGCGTCGGCGGCTGGTTCGCCTTCACGGTCTTCAAGGGGATGCAGCCGCCCCGCCCGCAGCCGCAGATGCAGCAGCAGGGCGCCTACCCCGACTTCGGTTACCAGCAGGGCCAGCAGGGCCAGCCGGGCCAGCAGCAGTACGGGCAGCAGCCCGCCCAGCCCGGCTACGACCAGCAGTACGGACAGCAGCAGTACCAGCAGTACCAGCAGTACGGGCAGCAGGGCGGCGAAGGGCAGCAGCCCGCCCAGGGGTACGGCCAGCAGCAGTACGGACAGCAGCAGTACGGCCAGCCCGCCCAGCCCGTCCAGCCCGGCCAGCCGGGCTACGAGCAGCAGCAGTACGGCCAGCCGCAGGAGTACCAGCAGTACGGGCAGCAGGGCGGCTACCAGGGCGGCCAGCAGGGGCAGCCGCCCGCCGAGCAGGAGGACATGGGCGAGTGGACCCGTGCCTACGGCGGCAGCGGCGGCTCCGGCCAGGACCCGCAGGGCACCCAGCCCGCTCCGCCGGCGGGCGACCAGGAGGGCGGCGACTGGTACCGCGACAACCGCCCCCCGCCGCCGCAGTGAGGCCGCCGTCCCGGCGGTGACCGCCCGATTAACTGATCTCCATCCAAAGGTCGGCATTCACATCCCGGCAAAACCCGCTATGTCGCCCGGGAATGTCTTCCGGCTTGACGGGGCCACTGCTACACGCGTGTAATTTCGTCCGTGTAGTTTCAATGCCGTCTCGGGGGAAGGAACTCGTGGGAGGGCATTGACCAGGGGGTTCCACGGGCAGGGAGGTGCGCTGTGAGCGAGGTGGTCATCCCGCTGGCGCACGGCACAGACGGCGAAGAGTTGGGCTGGCAGGAGCGCGCCCTGTGCGCGCAGACGGACCCGGAGGCTTTTTTTCCGGAGAAGGGCGGCTCCACTCGCGAGGCCAAGAAGGTGTGCCGGGCATGCGAGGTGCGTACGGAGTGCCTTGAGTACGCGCTGCAGCACGACGAGCGGTTCGGCATCTGGGGAGGGCTCTCCGAGCGGGAACGCCGGAAGCTGAAGCGGCAGGCCGTCTGACTCGCGGGCCGCGCCCCCGGATCGGTGGATCCGGAGCGTGCCCGGCGCGGCCACGCGTACAGTTATCAGCCGTGTCGGCCCCAGGGCCGGCACGGCTGCTGTCCGTTCGGGACCGCGCGCACGCCGCGCACGGCCCGTCCGACCGGCACCGACACCGTCCGTCCCACAGATCGAGCGAGCCTTGGCCCCCACTCTCGATCGCCATGTCGTCACCGCCGTCCTCGTCGCGCACGACGGCGCGCGGTGGCTTCCGGAGGCGCTGAAGGCGCTGCTCACGCAGTCGCGTCCCGTGCAGCGCCTCGTGACCGTCGACACCGGGAGCGCCGACCGCGGCCCCGCCGTCCTCGCGGAGGTCGTCGGCGAGGACGCGGTCCTCACGCTGCCCCGCACCACCGGCTACGGCGAGGCCGTCGCCGAGGCCCTGCGGCAGGACGCCGCGTCCGCGCCCGTCCCGGAGGACGAGTCCGCCCCCGCCCACCACGCCGACCAGGCCCAGGGGCCTCCCAAGCCCCGCACCGAATGGATCTGGCTGCTGCACGACGACTGCGCGCCCGACCGCGACGCGCTCGACCGGCTGCTGCGGACGGCCGACGCCGACCCCAACGTGGCGGTCCTCGGCCCCAAGGTCCGCGACTGGGACGACCGGCGCGTCCTGCGCGAGCTCGGCGTCACCGTCGACGCCGCCGGGCGCCGCCACACCGGCCTGGACCGGCGCGAGTTCGACCAGGGCCAGCACGACGGCGTCCGGGACGTCCTGGCGGTCGGCAGCGCCGGGATGCTGGTCCGCCGCGACGTGTGGGAGAAGCTGGGCGGCTTCGACGTCGAGTACGGCATCTTCCGCGACGACCTGGACTTCTGCTGGCGGGTCCACGCCGCCGGGCACCGGGTCGTCACCGCGAGCGACGCCGTCGTCTACCACGCGGAGGCGTCCCGGCGCGGGCTCCGCGAGATCGGCATGACCGCCGAGCACCCCGCCCGCCGCGACCGCCGCAACGCGCTGCTCACGCTGCTCGCCAACCAGCCGCTCGGGGCGATGGCGCGGGCCCTCGTCCGCAACGTGTGGGCGTCGCTCGCGCACGCCCTCGTCCTGGTGGCGACCAAACGGCCGGGCATGGCCCGCGAGGAGCTGCGCGCGCTCGGCGACGTGCTGCGCTCGCCCGGGCGGCTCCGGCGGGCGCGGGCCGCTCGCGCCGAGGGCCGCACGCGCGCGCGGCGCAGCGTCCGGCGGTTCCGGACGCGCTGGGTCGTGCTGCGCCGGGCCGGAGAGGCGGTCTCGGAGTACTTCGCCGCCCACGAGCGCGAACGCGAGGACCGGGACGACGACCTCACGGCCGACGAGCCCGGCCCGATCCGCCGGTTCCTCGCCCGTCCCGGCGTGCTGCTCCTGCTCGGCCTGACCGCCGTCGCGGTCGCGGCCGAACGCTCCCTGCCGACCGCCGCCGGACGGCTCGGCGGCGGCGCGCTCGTCCCCGCGTGGGGCGGCGCGAGCGACCTGTGGGCGCAGTACCTGTCCGGCTGGCATCCGGTGGGGCTCGGCACCGACGCCGGCAGCCCTCCGTACGTCGGGGTTCTGGCGGTGCTGTCCACCGCGGCGTTCGGCAAGCCGTGGCTCGCGGTGTCGGTCCTGCTGCTCGGCAGCGTCCCGCTGGCAGGGCTCGCCGCCTACCGCGCGTCGCGGCTGCTGGTGGTGGAGGCGCCGCGGACGGGGCGGCGGGCCCGCGCGACCGGCCGCCGCGTACCGGTGTCGGCCGTCCGCGCCTGGTTCGCCGCCGTCTACGCGCTGCTTCCCGCCGCGACCGGCGCCGTCGCGGGCGGGCGGATCGGGACCTGCGTCGTCCTCGTCCTCCTGCCGCTGATCGCCGTGCACGCGGCCCGCTTCTACGGCTTCCCCCGGTCGCGGGCCGCCGGGCTGGACGCCCGGACGCGCCGCAAGCGCGCGGGCCGGGCCGCCTGGACGGTCGCGCTGCTGCTCGCGGTCGCGATGTCCTTCGTGCCGCTGGTCTGGCCGATCGCCCTGCTGGCCGCCGGGATGGTGCGGGCGCTGCTGGACCGGCCGGGGCGCCAGGGCCTGCGCGGCCTGGCCATCGCGCTCGGCGTGCCGCCGCTGCTGACGCTGCCGTGGACCGCCGGCCTGCTGCTCCACCCCTCCCGCTTCCTGACGGAGGCGGGGCTGCACCGGCCGTTCGCCCCCGCCGCCCCGGCCGACCTGCTGGCGCTCGACCCGGGCGGGCCGGGCACGCCCGCGCGGTGGGCGCTCGCCGGGCTGCTCGCGGTCGCCGTGTGCGCGCTGCCGCTCCGCGGCCGCCGGGGCCACGTCCTCGCCGGCTGGCTGCTGGCGGTCTTCGGGCTGCTCGTCGCGGTGCTGACCAGCGCCGCCACCGTCACCAAGGGGGCGGACGAGGCGCCGGTGTGGCCGGGTCTGGCGCTGCTGTTCGCGGGCGCCGGGGTCCTGCTCGCCGCGACCGCCGCCGTCCAGCGCGCCACCGAGGTCCTCGCGGGCAGCCACCTGATCTACAAGGCCGGCGGGGCGGCCGTGCTGGTCGCCGCGCTCACGGCCCCCGTCCTCGCGGCCGCGCTCTGGGTGGCCGGCGGCGCGGGCGGCCCGCTCGGGAGGGTCGACCCCGACACGGTTCCCCAGTTCGTCCAGGGGACCGGCGGCGTCAGGACGCTCGTCCTGCACCAGGAGCCGACCGGACGGGTCTCCTACACGGTGCTCAGGGGCGCGCGGCCCCGTCTGGGGGAAGCGGAGGTCACCGTCGAGGGCCGGGCCCATGACCGCATGGACGACCTCGTCGCCGGTCTGGCCGCCGGCCGGGAGGGCGACGACGGGCCCGCGCTGACGCGGATGGGCGTCCAGTACCTGCTGGTGCCGCACCCCGCGAAGGACCCGCTCACCAAGGTCCTGGACGCGTCGCCCGAACTGACGCGCCTCAGCCGCACGGGCACGTTCGCCGTGTGGCGGCTCCAGGCGACGTCCGCCCGGATGATGCTCCTGCAAGGCTCGACCGTCACGCCCCTGCCCGCCGGACGCGTCGACGCCCGCATTCAGATCCCGCCTGGCGCAGGCCCGCGCACGCTTCTCCTGGCCGAGCCCGCGGACGGCGGGTGGCGGGCCGCTCTCAACGGCCGCGACGTCAAGGCGCGGACGGTGGACGGCTGGGCGCAGGGATACGACATCCCCACCGCGGGAGGCGAGTTCGACCTGACCCGGTCGATGACGATGCGGCACATCTGGGTCGCCGTCCAGGGGATCGCCGTCCTGCTCGTGGCCGTTCTGGCGCTGCCGGGCGCGCAGACCGACACGCTGATGCCCGCCGGGGAACTGGAGCGCCGCCGCCGCGGACGGCGTGGACGGCGCCGCGCGCCCCGAGCCCGCGCCCAGCGCGCACTGCCGCCCCCCGCGCCCGCGGAGCCGCCGGAGACCCCCAAGGCGCCGGAGCCGGTGGAGGAGCCCAGCACGGAGGAGGTGTCCTGATGGACAAGGTCCTGCGCCTTCTCGGCATGCGCTACGCCATCGCCGCCCTCATGCTCGTCGCCGTCGCCGCCCTCTACGGCGCCGCGACGTTCTCCCGTCCGGGCGAGGCGTCAGAGAAGGGCCGCGAAACGCCCGTCACGCACGCCGTGGCGGTCTGCCCCGGACACGAGGGCGGCCGCCTCGCCGTCCAGTCCCTCGCCCGGAAGAACGGCGGGGGACGCGTCGACCTGACGCCGACGAAGGGCGGAACGCCGCTCGGGTCCGTGACGTCGCCCGGCCGGGGCTGGGGCGAGGACACCGAGCCGGGCGGCGACTCCTACACCCTGCGGGCCACGGGCCCCATCGCCGGCGGGCTGGAGGCGGAGCAGACCACCTACGAGGACGGCGGCGACGACCGCGGCCTCGCCGCGACACGCTGCGCCGCCCCCGGCACCGACCTGTGGTTCATGGGGCCCGGGCCGGTCGCCGCCGACGAACTCGACCTCTACCTGACCAACGTCGACGCGCAGCCCGCGTCCGTCGACGTCTCCGCCCTGTCCGGCGAGGGCCCCCTCGACACCACCGACGGGCGCGGCACGCCCGTCGAGCCCTACACCACCCGCGTCGTGAGGATCGGCGGGTCGCCCGAAGGGCTCGGCGACATCGTGAAGACCGCCGCCGACCTCGCCCTGCGCGTGCACACGACCAGCGGCCGCGTCGCCGCGTCCCTGCGCGTCCGGATCGGCGAGAAGAAGGGCGTCGAGTGGCTGCCGCTGTCGGCCGCGCCCGCGGCCTCCGCCCTGGTCCCCGGCGTGCCGGGCGGCTCCGGCGGGCGCCGCCTGCTGGTCGCGGTCCCCGGCGAGGCCGACGCCCGGATCAGGGTCCAGGTGATCACCGCGGCCGGGGCGTTCGCCCCGCAGGGCCAGGACGTCCTGGACGCCCCGGGCAAGACCGTGACCTCCGTCCCTCTCGACGGCGCCCTGTCCGGCAGGGCCGCCGCCGTCCGGCTCGCCGCCGACCGCCCGATCCTGGCGGGCTTCGCCGCCGACCGGGGCGCCGACGTCGCCTACGGCGCGGCCACACCGCCGCTCAGCGCGTCGGCGCCCGGCGTCGTCGCCGACAACCGGTTCGACTCGTCCCTCTCCCTGACCGCCCCGTCCGGCTCGGCGAGCGTCCAGGTCACGACCATGAACGCGCAGGGCGCCGGCTCCCCCCGGCAGGTCGAGATCCCCGCCGGACGGACCGTGGAGGCCGAGCTCGCGGCGCCCGGCGGCGGAGCGGACGCCTCCTTCGGCGTGGTGATCGCGCCGAGGCCCGGCTCCGCCCCCGTCTACGCGTCCCGCATGCTCGCGACCGGCAAGGGCGGCGACCACCTGTTCACCGTGCTGCCGATCGTCCCGGCGCCCACGACGCTGCGCCTCCCGGCCACCGCCGACTCCCAGACGGCCCTGATCCCGAACTGATCCAGGGTCTAGTCGTCGGGGGTGTCGTAGCTGGGGTCGACGGACTCGGGGGAGAGGCCGAGCAGGTCGGCGACCTCCTCGACGAGCAGGTCGCGGATCATCTGGGAGAGTTCGGCGTCGCCGACGGCGCGGGCCTCGACCGGGCGGCGGTAGACGACGATGCGCACCGGCCGGTCGCCTCCGCCGGGGAGGGTCTGGCCGAGCGGGACGGGCCCGTCGAACAGCGGGCCGACTCCCGGCACGTCCTCGACCGCGAACTCGACCCGGGCCAGTTCGCGACCCCAGCGCGCGCCCAGCCGCCGGACCTCGTCGTCGACGAGGTCGGCGAACCGTTCCGCGCGGGTACGTGAGATCGGCGCCTGCGAGGGCGTCAGAGGACCACGGAGGCCACGACCGTGCCGATCGCGGCGCCGTACGCCTGCCACACGGGATCGCACGCCCCAAGAGTACCTCCGCCGGCGCGGCGGCCCTCACGCACGGCCCTTCCTGCACGGTCCGTGCAGGAAGTCATCACGGAATGTAGTTGTTACCACGGAAATCGCCCGGTAACGGCGACACGTGCGCCGGGGTGGTGGCGGAGCCGGGTGGGGGGAGGTACGGTCAGCCATCGTGAGCCCCGTCCGCACTTGCTCCCGCACCGCCTGCAAGGCGCCTGCAGTGTTCACGCTCACGTACGTCTACCGCGACTCCACCGCGGTCCTGGGGCCGCTCGCAACGTACGCCGAGCCGCACTGCTACGACCTGTGCGCCGAGCATTCCGAACGGCTCACCGCCCCCATGGGGTGGGAGCTGGTGCGGCTCCCCGTCGAGGAGGAGTCCGAGCCCAGCGCCGACGACCTGGAGGCCCTCGCCGACGCGGTCCGCGAGGCCGCCAGGCCCGCGCCCGGGTCCGGCCACGAGCCGGTCGGGCAGGGCACCGAGGTCGGCCGCCGCGGCCACCTGCGCGTCCTCCGCTCCGAACCCGCCGGGACGCAGCCCGGCCAGGAGTGACCGCGAAGCCCGCCCCGTCCCGATCCTTCCGTCCCGGCCCCCGGTCCGACGCCGCGGCGGGTCGCGCCCGCCCTTCCCGGTAGGCTCGTGAGCCTGCCGTTTTCCGCGCACGGTTCTTCGGACAGGGAGCAGGAGTGGGCGACCTCGCCAAGATCTTCAAGGCGTACGACATCCGCGGCGTGGTGCCGGACGAGCTCGACCCCGCGACCGCCGAGGCGGCCGGCGCGGCGTTCGTCCGCGTCACCGGGGCCCGCGCGATCGTCACCGCCCACGACATGCGGGAGTCGTCGGTTCCGCTGGCCGAGGCCTTCGCGCTCGGCGCCACGTCCCAGGGCGCGGACGTCATCGAGGCAGGGCTCGGCTCCACGGACATGCTCTACTACGCCAGCGGCAGCCTCGACCTGCCGGGCGCCATGTTCACCGCCAGCCACAACCCGGCCAAGTACAACGGGCTGAAGCTGTGCCGCGCCGGCGCGCGGCCGGTCGGCCGCGACACCGGCCTCGGCGAGATCCGCCAGATGATCGAGAACGGCGTCCCCGCCCACGACGGCGAGCCGGGCACCGTGACGCGGCGCGACATCCTCAAGGGCTACGCCGACCACCTCAAGACGCTGGTCGACCTGGCGTCGATCCGCCCGCTCAAGGTCGTCGTGGACGCGGGCAACGGCATGGGCGGCCACACCGTCCCGTCGGTCTTCGAGGGCCTGCCGATCGACCTGGTCCCGCTGTACTTCGAGCTGGACGGCACCTTCCCCAACCACGAGGCCAACCCGATCGAGCCGGAGAACCTGCGCGACCTCCAGGCCAAGGTCCGCGAGACCGGCGCCGACATCGGCCTCGCCTTCGACGGCGACGCCGACCGCTGCTTCGTGGTGGACGAGCGCGGCGAGATCGTCTCCCCGTCCGCGATCACGGCGCTGGTGGCGACCCGGGAGCTGGCCAAGCACCCGGGCTCCTCGATCGTGCACAACCTGATCACCTCCAGGGCCGTCCCGGAGATCATCGCCGAGCACGGCGGAACCCCCGTCCGGACGCGGGTCGGGCACTCGTTCATCAAGCAGACGATGGCCGAGACCGGCGCGGTGTTCGGCGGCGAGCACTCGGCGCACTTCTACTTCCGCGACTTCTGGTTCGCCGACTCCGGCATGCTGGCGGCGATGCACGTTCTCGCCGCCCTCGGGCAGCAGGACGGGCCGCTGTCGGAGCTGCTCGGCGAGTACACCCGCTACGTCGCGTCCGGTGAGATCAACAGCGAGGTCGACGACCAGGCCGCGGCCGCCGCGAAGGTCAAGGACGCCTTCGCCGGGCGGCCCGGCGTCGAGGTCGACGAGCTCGACGGGCTGACCGTCCGCGACGACGCCGCGGGATGGTGGTTCAACCTGCGGCCGTCCAACACCGAACCGCTGCTGCGCCTGAACGCCGAGGCCGGCGACGAGGACACCATGGCGGCGATCCGCGACGAGGTCCTGGCCCTGGTCAGGGAGAACTGACCGGGTCAGGGAAAAGTGACTGCAAGGGAGATGTGACGCTGCCATGACGATGAAGCTGGACTCCTGGCTCCTGGAGATCCTGGCCTGCCCCAACTGCGGCGGCGACCTGCGCGCCGACGAGGAGGCTGACGAGCTCGTGTGCACCGGCTCCTGCGGCTACGCCTACCCGGTGCGCGACGACATCCCGGTCCTCCTGGTGGACGAGGCCCGGACCCCCGCCCCGTGAGCGCCTCCCTCGACCCCTCGCGGCTGGAGAGCGCGGAGGCGGCCGAGGCGGCGGATCCC
This sequence comes from Actinomadura sp. NPDC049753, assembly GCF_040674655.1. NCBI lineage: Bacteria > Bacillati > Actinomycetota > Actinomycetes > Streptosporangiales > Thermomonosporaceae > Actinomadura > Actinomadura sp. NPDC049753. The sequence continues at coordinate 17,319 of NZ_JBFARL010000033.1, forward strand.
GGCGGCATGCTCCGGCAGGTCGCCTCGTCGGCGGCCCAGGTGCGGGAGTCGCGGCGGGCGGCGGAGGAGGCCGGCGTCGCCGGGCTGGCCGAGGACGGCCGGCCCCGCGCGGTCGTGGTCGTCGGCACCGGGTCCTGCGCGGTCCCGGGCGACGTCCTCGCGGCGGTGTGCGGCACGGGCTGCGCCGTCCCGATCTCGACGGTGCGCGGCCCCCGGCTGCCCGGCTGGGTGGGCGCGGCCGACCTGGTCGTCGCGGTCTCGTCGTCGGGAGCCGACGAGGAGACCCTGGAGGTCGCCGCGGAGGCCGCCCGGCGCGGCTGCCGCCTGCTGGCCGTCGGCGGGGAGGACTCGCCGCTGGCGGACCTGGCCGGCAGGAGCCGCGGCGTCTTCGTCCCCGTCCGGTCCGCCGGGCGGCCGCGCTCCACGCTGTGGGGCCTGACGGTCCCCCTGCTCCTTGCAGCGCGGGCGCTGCGGCTGGCCGACGTCCCCGACGCCGTGCTGGAGTCCACGGCGGTGCTGCTGGAGGACGTCGCGCACCGGTGCCGCCCGTCCAGCGAGCCGTTCGTCAACCCCGCCAAGCGCCTCGCGCTCGACCTGGCGGGCGACGTGCCGCTCGTGTGGGGCGCCTCCGAGCCGTCCGTCGCGGCGGCGTACCGGATGTGCTGCCAGCTCAACGAGAACGCCAAGTACCCGGCGGTCTTCGGGGAGCTCCCGGAGGCCGGCCGGAACCAGGTCGCGATATTCGACGGCTTCTTCGCGCGGGCCGGCTCCCCGGCCGACCCGGACGACTTCTTCCGCGACCGGCTGGACGAGCCGGAGCACGGCCTGCACCTGGTCTCCCTGCGGGACGCGGGGGAGCATCCGCGGGCGCGAGGGCGGGCCGAGGCGGCCGCCGCGCTGGCCCGCGACAGGGGCGTGGCGGTCACCGAGATGCGGGCGGAGGGCGACCATCCGCTGGAGAGGATCGCGTCGCTGATCGCGTTGGCCGACTATGTCACGGTTTACTTGGCTATCGCGCTCGGCGTGGACCCCGCGTCCGAGCCTGCCGTTCAAGAGCTCAGAGCGAGGATTGCGTAGATGAGTGCTGAGGGTGGAACGAAGGCCATCGTCGCCGCGTTGGCCGCCAACCTCGGGATCGCGGCGTCGAAGGCCGTCGCGTTCGCGTTCACCGGTTCGTCGTCGATGCTGGCCGAGTCGATCCACTCGGTGGCCGACTCCGGGAACCAGGGGCTGCTGCTCCTCGGCCGCAAGCGGTCCGAACGCGACCGGACCCCCCAGCACCCCTTCGGGTACGGGCGCGAACGCTACTTCTACGCGTTCGTGGTCGCGGTCGTCCTGTTCACCGTCGGCTCCGCGTTCTCGCTCTACGAGGGCTACCACAAGATCTCCCACCCGGAGGAGGTCAAGTCCCCGATCTGGGCGTTCGCGGTGCTGATCGTCGCGATCGGGCTGGAGTCGTTCTCGTTCCGCACGGCGATCAAGGAGTCGAACGAGGTCCGCGGCGAGCAGTCCTGGTGGAAGTTCATCCGCCGCGCCAAGGCCCCCGAACTGCCGGTGGTGCTGCTGGAGGACCTCGCCGCCCTCGTCGGCCTGATCCTCGCCCTGCTCGGCGTCTCCATGGCGGTCGCCACCGGCGACGGCGTCTGGGACGGCGTCGGCACCGTGGCGATCGGGCTGCTGCTCGGCGCGGTCGCGACGATCCTGGCGATCGAGACCAAGAGCCTGCTGATCGGCGAGGGCGTCGACCCGCAGACCGAGCGGCGGATCATCGAGGCGCTGGAGTCGGTGGACGAGGTCGACCACCTCATCCACATCAGGACCGAGTACATGGGCCCGGACGAGCTGCTCATCGCCGCGAAGATCGCCGTCAACCACGACGACACGGCGGCCGACGTGGCCCGCGGGATCGACGCGGCGGAGGCGAGGGTCCGGGCGCAGATCCCGGAGGCGAAGCTCATCTACCTGGAGCCGGCGCTGGACGAGGCGTCCCGCGCGCACGCGGTGGAGGCGCAGCCGGAGACGCCCGCGTCGTCCTGATCTCGATGCTCCGCGCGGCCCGCTCCACGGGCCGCGCCGGGCACGGGACTCCTCGCCGGGCGGCCGCCGCAGGCGCCGGCCGAACCCCAGCCCAGGCGAGACCGGCGAGTGCCTCCGAGGAGGCGAGCCGCGGCCGTCCGGCGAGGTGCTTTCCCATGCCTCCCCGCCCGGACCCCTGAAACCGGGCGGTTCTGGTGTGACCGCGGCGGCCCCGCCGAACCCCCTACGTCGGCGATGGCCACCGTCGCGGTCACGTTTAAGACACTACGTTCGCGGCACTCCTCCGCACGTCCCCCTCAAGGAGGGAACGCGGCTGGTACTCCAGGCGGATCCCCGCGATCCGCATACACCCGCACGGTGAGGCCGTTGCCCGCCTCAGCGGTCAGTATTGAGGGGTGACCACCGATGACAAGGCCCGGACCGGACCCGACCCCGCGGGGTTCGGCCCAGCCGTCGCGCACCACGCGTGGCGGCTGTCCGGCCGCATCGTTGCGGGGGTCGGGCAACTGCTGCTGTGGATCCTCACCGGCGTCGGCACGCTCCTGCGGCCGCTCGCGGTCAGGCTCGGCGCCCGGCTGAACGGCGGCGCGGCGGGCGGCCCCGGCGCCGCGCCCGGGCAGACGGCGCCGCTGCCCCGCTGGATCAACACGTGGCGGGAGGTCGTCTCGGCCTGGTACTTCGCGCCGCTGACCGGCCTCGCGCTGACGATCGCGGCGCTGGCGGAGCTGGCGCCGCGCGTCGACTCCCCGATCAGCCTGGCGGGCGGGTTCGCGGTCGCGGCGACGTTCCCGCTGGTGTGGCGCCGGGAGAACCTGCGCGCCGTCGCCGCGGTCGTGCTCAGCGCGGTCGCCGCGAGCCTGCTCACCGGGCAGATCCTTCTGGTCACGACCAGCTTCGCGGCCCTCTACACGCTGTACGCGCTGGGACGGCGGCTGCCCCGCCAGTCCACCGGCGTCCTCGCGGTCGGCAGCGTCGCCGCCCTCGGGGTCGTCTACCTCGCGACCGGCACGCTCGACGACATCCCCTGGCCGGCGCCGATCGTCGCGGTCCTCGCCGCCATCGGGCTCGGGGACGCGCGGCGCGTCGTGGAGTCCGCGGGCCGGACGGAGGCCGAGGCGGCCGAGCGCACCAACGAGACCCTCACCCGGCTCACCGCCGTCCAGCGGGAGCAGGCCGTCATGCGGGAGCGCGCCCGCATCGCCCGGGAGCTGCACGACGTCGTCGCGCACTCCGTCTCCATGATCGCCGTGCAGGCGGAGACGGCCCCGTACACGATGGACAGCCTCTCGCCCGAGGCCCGCGCCGGCTACACCGAGATCGCCAAGACGGCCCGGGAGGCGCTGGTGGAGATGCGGCGGCTGCTCAGCGTGCTGCGCGCCGACGCCACCCCCGAACCGGAGGCGGCGAACTCCCCGCAGCCGCGCCTCGACCGGCTGCCCGACCTGATCGAGCAGCACCGCGGCGCCGGCGGCCACGTCGACCTCAACGTGCACGGCGACCCGCGCGCCCTGTCCACCACGGTGGAGCTGTCGGCGTACCGGATCGTCCAGGAGGCGCTGACCAACGCGCGGCGGCACGCGCCCGGCGCCGGCGTCCGCGTCGACCTGACGTTCCTGCCCGACCGGCTCGCGGTCCGCGTCCAGGACAGCGGCGCCTCCGCGGCCACCCAGGTCCTGAACCCCCGCGACCCCGGCCCGCGTACAGGTGGAGCGGGCCCCGCGGGCCCGGTCCCGGCGGACCCCGGGCGCACCCGCCTGGAGACGTCCGGATCAGGTGGCGGACACGGCCTCGTGGGGATGCGGGAACGTGCGACCATGCTGGGCGGGCGGTTCTCCGCCGGCCCGGCCACGCAGGGCGGGTTCCTGGTGGAGGCCGAGCTTCCGGTGACGAGTGAGGGGAATTCCATCCGTGGACACGGTTCGCAGGCGCCGCCCGGCCGCCCCTGACCCCGCCGTCCCCCCGCCCCCGGGGCGGCCGCTGTGATCAACGTGATGATCGTCGACGACCAGACGATCGTGCGGGCCGGGTTCGCCGCCCTGCTCGCCGCCCAGGACGACATCACCGTGATCGGCGAGGCCGGCGACGGCCGCGAGGCCGTCGCGCTCGCCGAGCGCCGCCGCCCGGACGTCGTCGTGATGGACATCCGGATGCCCGGCATGGACGGCATCGAGGCCACCCGCCGCATCCTCGCGCTGCCCGGCTCGGAGGACGTCCGGGTCCTGGTGCTCACCACGTTCGACGTGGACGAGTACGTCTACGACGCGCTCGCCGTCGGCGCCAGCGGCTTCCTGCTGAAGGACGCGACCGCGGACGAGCTGGTCTCGGCGGTCCGCGTGGTGGCGCGCGGCGACTCCCTGCTGGCCCCGCAGGTCACCGGGCGGCTCATCCGCGAGTTCACCAAGCAGCGGCGCAACCGCCCGCAGGCGCCGTCGGAGCTGGCGACGCTGACCGCCCGCGAGAGCGAGGTGCTCGTCCTGATCGCGGGCGGGCTCTCCAACGGCGAGATCGCGCAGCGCCTCTTCGTCAGCGAGCACACGGTGAAGACGCACGTGGCGCGCGTCTTCACCAAACTCGGCCTCCGCGACCGCGCCCAGGCGGTCATGCTCGCCTACGAATCCGGCGTAGTCGTCCCTGGCGAAAGCGGGAGCTGAGACGCCCCTCAGGGGCGGCGGCGTAGGAGGCGTAGGGCTTTTTCCTTCTCGAAGTCCAGGGCTCGGGTGGGCGGGGCGGAGAGGCGGCCTATGCGCTCGCCCAGTTCGCGTACGTGGGCCTGGACCTGGGGTTCGGCCAGGACTCTCAGGCCGAAGGCCAGTTCGGCGGGGCCGATGTCGTAGCGCTTCTCCAGGGCCAGCGCCAGCGCGACCGCGCGCAGTTCGGCGTCCCCGAAGCGGCGGTGGCCGCCGCCGGACCTGGTGAGGGCGGCATCGCGGGTGGCGGGCAGCAGGCCGAGGGCCTCGCGGTAGCGGAGCATCCGGGGCGAGGTGCCGAGCCGCCGGGCGGCCTCCGTGATACGCATGGCACCAATTCTGACAAATCAGTGTCAGGAAGTCGCCCTCGACCGTGCCTTCGGGTGCTCGCCGCCCGTAGACTCGCCCCCGTTGACGCGGCCGTGCACTCGCCCGTCACGACCTCGCGTACCCGACGGCGCGCACATGACCAAGGGAGCAACGAAAGCATGGACTACAAGGTCGCCGACCTGTCGCTGGCCGACTTCGGGCGCCGGGAGATCCGGCTCGCCGAGCACGAGATGCCGGGCCTGATGGCGGTGCGCGAGGAGTACTCCGCCGCCAAGCCGCTGCGCGGCGCCAAGATCATGGGCTCGCTGCACATGACGATCCAGACGGCCGTGCTGATCGAGACGCTGGTCGAGCTCGGCGCCGACGTCCGCTGGGTGTCCTGCAACATCTTCTCCACCCAGGACCACGCCGCCGCCGCGGTCGTCGTCGGCAAGGAGGGCACCGTCGACGACCCGAAGGGCGTCCCGGTGTTCGCGTGGAAGGGCGAGACGCTCGAAGAGTACTGGTGGTGCACCGACCAGGCCCTCCAGTGGCCGGACGGCACCGGCCCCAACATGATCCTGGACGACGGCGGCGACGCGACGCTCCTCGTCCACAAGGGCGCCGAGTACGAGAAGGCGGGCGCGGTGCCGACCGCCACCGAGGACGACCCCGAGGAGTGGGGCATCATCCTCGACACCCTCCGCCGCACGATCGCCGAGAAGCCCGGCCGCTGGACCGAGGCCGCCGCCGCGATCAAGGGCGTCACCGAGGAGACCACCACCGGCGTCCACCGCCTCTACGAGATGGCGAAGGCCGGCACCCTCGCGTTCCCGGCGATCAACGTCAACGACTCGGTCACCAAGTCGAAGTTCGACAACAAGTACGGCTGCCGCCACTCGGTCATCGACGGCCTCAACCGCGCCACCGACGTGCTGATCGGCGGCAAGGTCGCCGTCGTCTGCGGCTACGGCGACGTGGGCAAGGGCTGCGCCGACGCGCTGCGCGGCCAGGGCGCCCGCGTCATCGTCACCGAGATCGACCCCATCTGCGCGCTGCAGGCCGCGATGGACGGGTTCCAGGTCACCACCCTGGACGACGTGGTCGACACCGCCGACATCTTCGTCACCACCACCGGCAACTTCAACATCATCACGGCCGAGCACATGGGCCGGATGAAGCACCAGGCGATCGTGTCCAACATCGGGCACTTCGACAACGAGATCGACATGGCCGGGCTCGCCAAGACCCCGGGCATCGAGAAGATCGAGATCAAGCCGCAGGTGCACGAGTGGCGCTTCCCGGACGGCCACTCCATCATCGTCCTCGCCGAGGGCCGCCTGATGAACCTCGGCTGCGCCACCGGCCACCCGTCCTTCGTGATGTCCAACTCCTTCACGAACCAGGTCATCGCGCAGATCGAGCTGTTCACCAAGACCGACGAGTACCCGATCGGCGTCTACGTCCTGCCCAAGCACCTGGACGAGAAGGTCGCCCGCCTCCACCTCGACGCCCTCGGCGTCAAGCTCACCGAGCTCACCAAGGAGCAGGCCGCCTACATCGGCGTCCACGTCGAGGGCCCCTACAAGCCGGACCACTACCGGTATTGATTTTCTTGCTTTTTTCTCCTCCTTCGGGCCTGGCGGCCCTCCATCGTCGATAAAAGCGGGGCGATCGCTGGCATCGCTTCGGCTCGCCTTGCGGCTCGCTGCGCGATCAGATTCTTGCTTCGCTTGAATCTGCCTTTGGACGCGATCGCAACCATCCGGGTTGTTGTGTGGTTGCGGTGGTGGCTGAGGTCGTTGGGACCGGGCGATCGCTGGCATCGCTTCGGCTCGCTGCGCGATTGCGTGGTTGCGGTGGTGGCTGAGGTCGTTGCGGGACGGCGATCGCTGGTATCGGCCTGCTTCGCCTGACGGTTGGATGGAGGAGAGGCGTGTTTGGGGCTGCCGGACGGGGTCCCCCCGTCCGGCAGCTACTTCTTAGAGGGTGTTGATGAGCGATATCGCGGACCGGTCGTTGGCGTATGAGGGCGTCAAGCGGATCGAGTGGGCGGATCGGAGCATGCCGGTGCTGCGGCAGATCCGGGAGCGGTTCGCCGCCGAGCGGCCGCTGGACGGCGTGAAGGTCGCGGCGTGCATGCACATCACGACCGAGACCGCCGGGCTCATCCGCACCCTCCAGGCGGGCGGTGCGAGCGTGGCGCTGGCGGCGTCCAATCCGCTGTCGACGCAGGACGACACCGCCGCGGCCCTCGTGGAGGAGTACGGGGCCGAGGTGTTCGCGCGCGCGGGCACCGACCGCGAGGGGTACTACGCGCACATCCACCAGGCGCTGGAGACCGGGCCCGACTTCGTCCTGGACGACGGGTGCGACCTGGTCAACACCCTGCACACCGACCGGACGGATCTGCTCGGCACCGTGAAGGCGGGGTGCGAGCAGACGACGACGGGCGTCATCCGGCTGCACCAGATGGCCCGCGAGGGCGCGTTGAAGTTCCCCGTGGTCGCGGTGAACGACACCGACACCAAGCACATGTTCGACAACCGGTACGGGACGGGCCAGTCGACGCTCGACGGGATCGTGCGCGCGACCAACACGCTGCTGGCCGGCAAGACCGTGGTCATCGCCGGTTTCGGCTACTGCGGCCGCGGCCTCGCCGAGCGGGCGCGGGGCCTCGGGGCGCGCGTCGTCGTCACCGAGATCGACCCGGTGAAGGCGCTGGACGCGACCATGCAGGGGTTCGCCGTCCGGCCCATGGCGGAGGCGGCCGTGGAGGGCGACGTCTTCATCACGGTCACCGGGAACCGCGACGTCGTGAACGCCGACCACCTCGCCGTGATGAAGGACGGGGCCATCCTCGCGAACTCCGGGCACTTCGACGTCGAGATCGACGTGCGGGCCCTCAGCGACATGGCCGTGGAGGTGCACCACGGGATCCGGCCGCAGACGGACGAGTACGTGCTGGCCGACGGGCGGCGCCTGGTGCTGCTCGCGGAGGGCCGCCTGGTCAATCTGGCCGCCGCGGAGGGGCATCCGGCGGCCGTGATGGACATGTCGTTCGCCGACCAGGCCCTCACGTGCGCGTGGCTCGCCACGTCCCACGCGTCGCTGTCCCCGGCCGTCCACGACGTGCCGAAGGAGATCGACACGGAGGTCGCGCGGCTCAAGCTGGCCTCGATGTCGGTCTCCATCGACCTGCTGACCCCGGACCAGGAGGACTACCTGCACTCCTGGCGCATCGGATCGTGACCCGTGCCCGCCGGGACCTACCTGCACCTCGACGGGGGGCTTGAGGAGCGCTTCCAGTGCGCGCCCGGGCCCGTGGGGTGGCGGTACGCCTCCACGCGCTCCGACGGCGTCCGCGTGGACCTCGTCGTGGACGCGCGCTGGCGCCAGATCCGCGTCGAGGTCGTCACGCCCGGCTGGTGGGTGCGCGGCGGCGTGACCGGCCGCGGGCTGGCGTGGGTGCGCGCGGCCGGTGAGACGGGCACCGAGCACAGCGAGCGGGCGTCGGGTTTCCTTCACGAGTCGCCGGGCTTCCTGGTCGCGGTCGCCCGTTCCCTGGAACTGGACGAGGGCGCGCAGACCGATGTCCGCCTTGTCCGGTTGAGCGGGACGTCGCTGTCGGCGCTGACGGCACCGTGGCGCTGGCGGCTGGCCGGGACGTCCGCCTACGAGACGGAGACCGAGCCGCTGCCCGTCTCGGAGTACGAGGTCACCGACCTGTCCACGGGCGAGATCGAGTCGGTGCACCTTGCCGGGGACGTCGTGCTGGCCGCGCCCGGCATCGAGCTCACCGCCCTGGAATCCCCGCCTAACCTGCCCTGACCTGGCGTGCGGTATCTTCTCGTACTCGTCCGACAAGATCAGGCATGGGGGTTGTGGCGTGTACGGGCAGGTTCCGGAGGGTCAGGGCCAGGCGCAGCAAGGGCAGGGGCCGGGGCGGCCGCCGATGCCGGGCCCGCCGATGAGCGGCCCGTTCCCGCCCGCAGGGCCGCCGGGGCCGCCGCCGGCGAAGCGCCCCTCGCCGATCGTGTGGGTGGCCGTGGCGGTCGCCGGCGTGGTCGCGCTGGCGGGCGTGGCCTTCCTGGCGCTCCACGGGACGGGCGCGCCGACCGGCCCGGTGAAGGCCGATCAGTGCGTGGACACCGGGTTCGGGATGGACGACGGCAAGAGGATCCCGGCGAGCCTCCGGGTGAGCTGCGACGACGCCAAGGCGAAGGCCAAGGTGCTGAAGGTCGTCGGCAAGAAGGAGGCGTCGGCCTTCTCGTTCGGCTCGCGCGCCGAGCCCGACTGCCCGAGCGGCACGGACGGCTTCACGAACGTCCGCGAGAAGAAGGAAGAGAAGACCTACTACGAGGCCTGCGTGCGCAACCTCAAGGGCTCCCACCCGGGCGACCCCGGCGCGGGCGGGGCGTTCCTCGCGGCGGGCGACTGCGTGAGCAGCGGCTCCATCGGCTTCGGCAAGGAGCAGCCCTGCTCCAAGCCGGACTGGTACGGCAAGGTGATCGCGCGCGTCGGCGCGGAGAACGCGTGCCCGGCGAAGACGCTGGAGACGATGAAGCTGCGGTCCTTCGGCGGCGGGAACGCGGCCAACCCGGTGCTGTGCCTCGGCGCGGGCGGCGGCGTGCTGTCCCCGGGCGACTGCATCAAGGATCCCTCGTTCAACATCGGTGACCTGGACAAGGCCCAGTGCGAGTCCAGCGACGCCATAGCGAAGGTCGTCGGCAGGGTGGCCACGACGAAGGAGTGCCCGGCCGAGGCCACCAGCTACATGACCAGCGAGGGCGCCTTCCGGCCGGTGCTGTGCCTGAAGAAGCTGCGCCCGACGCTGACCGAGAAGCTGCGCTCGCTTCCGGGCTAGGGCCTCACCGTGACGGTGTGGGACGGCGTACCAGCGTCGGCCCACACCGACAGGACGTGGCGCGTCGCGTCCCAGGAGGTCCGCCACGTCCCGTCCGGGTCGGACGAGGTGACCTTCGGGGCGGACGGGAACCAGATCTCCGTGGGGCCCGACACTCCGGTCTTGTTGCGCCACGTCACAGTGAGCGTGCCCGATGCGTGGGCGACGTTCGTGAGCGTGCCGGCGACCGCGCGCGGGTAGGGCCGGGCGAGCAGCTTCGCGAAGAGGGTCGGCTTGCCTTCGCCGTCGGTGATTCCAGACGAGCCCGGGTCGTTCGACCAGTACGCCCAGCCGATGCCGAGGTCGTCCGCCATCGAGAGCCAGTCGCCGGTGAAGTCGGCGGCGCCTGGAGCGTCCTGTCCCATGCCGCCGACCTCGCCCAGCCACATCGGCGCGTTCATGCGCCGTGCGGCGGCGGGCATGTTCCGCTTCCAGAGCGTGAACTGCGCCTGGACGAGCATCTTCGCCACGCCGTCGTAGGAGCCGCCCAGGTCGACCCCGCCCGGATAGAAATGCGGTGCCAGAACGATCCGGGGGTCACCGGGGCGCGGGTCCCGGACAGTGCCCAGGGAGGTTTCCGCGCCTTCGTTCGGGCCGAGCGCCTGCGGTTCGACGAACACCCAGTTGTCGCTGTCCACCCTGCGGATCGCATTGACGACGCCCTGGTAGAAGGGCGTCAGGATCGGGCCCTCGAAGAAGCCGAACTGGCGCGTCCCGCCGAAGGGCTCGTTCATCAGGTCGTAGCCCAGGACGGCCAGGACGCGTGAGAAGCGTCGCGCGACGTGCTGCCACATCGCGGTGTAGCGCCGCATCAGTTCCGGGTGCTTGCCGGTGTTGTTCCAGAAGTTGTCGTAGGCGCGCAGGATGCCGGGCTGGAGGTACGTCAGCACCCATGGGTCCTGCGGCGTGCAAGGCAGCCCGTCGGTGAAGGTGGCCCAGGCCGGGGCGCCGTTACCGGAGCCCGCGCAAGCGGACGGACCGTAGATGTCCTGGTGCATGTCGAGAACGACGTGCATGCCCTGGTCGCCGTACCAGGCGACACGTTCGGCGACGTCGTTCAGGTAGGCGTCGTCGTAGTGACCGGGCTCCGGCTCCACGTTCTTCCACTGGACCAGGTACCGGACGGAGTTCGTGCCGAGTTCGCGAGCCTCCCGGACGACGTCCTCCCGCTTCACCCACGGCAACCCGCCCGGCCCCTTGGCGCTGCTCGCGGTGTTGAGGCCGTGCAGGAGGAGCGTCCTGCCCTGGTCATCGGTGATGGCGGGAAGCGGCGCCGTCTCCGCGTGCGCGGGCGCCGCGGCCAGCGCCGGCGGGGTCAGGGTGAGCGCCGCGAGGGCGACCCGGCCGAGGGCAGTACGGACGCGCATGCCGCCTCCTGAATCTGAAATTTCTTCGGATTCTAGGAGCCGGAGTCGTTATTGACAATCTTGTCAGTAGCCCTGAGGCGGGCCCTGCGGCGGCGGGCCCCCGCCGGGCCCGGCCGGATACGGCGCGGGCGGCCGGGGCGCGTTCAGCACGTTCTGGTACGGCCCGGCGCCGTAGTCGTTCGGCGGGAGGAACCGCGGCTGCCCCGGCTGGGGGGCACTGAACGGCGGCGGCGCGGGAGGCCCCTGCCGCGGCGGGCCGTACGGCGCGGGCCCCGCCATCGCCATCGCCGGGACGGGCGCGGGCGCGGCGCCCCACGCGGGAAGCCCGAACCGGCGCATCCGGCGCGCCCGGCGCTCGGCGAGCCGCAGCTCCTCACGGTGGCGGCGCTCGGCGAGAACGGCCGACAGCAGGATCTCGGGCCGCACCCCCGGCGGCGGTGGCGGGCTCACCACCGCGACGACCTGCGAGGCGATCCGCTGCCCCAGCGAGTCGCGGACCTCCGGCAGCAGCTCCCAGAACCGGGACAGGTACTGCCGGGCCGTCATCGCCAGCTCGTCCGACAGCATGGACAGCTCCAGGTTCCGCGCCCACCAGGCGAGCTGCGGCGGCATCACCGCGACGGGACCCAGCAGGGCCGACGCGGGCACCCGCTCCTGGATGACGATCGTCCCGGCGAACAGGTCGCCGAGCCGCTTGCCGCGCTGGTTGCAGAACGACGTGATCAGCGCGGGCGAGCCGTAGAACACCCAGAACTCGACGAACCCGGCCAGCGCCCGCACCAGCGCCTGCCGGAACCGCACCGGCCCGCCGTCGTCGCCGACGACGCGGAGTCCGACGGCCATCTTGCCCAGCGTCCGCCCCCGCGACAGCGTCTCGAACGCGCACGGATACCCGACGATCACCGCGACGACGCCGAGCAGCGTCAGCCCCACCGTCCAGGCGTCGTCGGCCACCAGCGAGGTCATCGCCGTGACGTAAACGACGATGTTCAGCAGCACCAGCTGCAGGAGCAGGTCGAGGAGCACGGCGCAGGCACGGCTGGCCAGCCGCGCGACACGGATGTCGAGCGCGACTGCCTCGCCGGTGACGAGATCGGCCATGTCCTGTCCTCCGATGCGGGCGGATTGCCCATTGTGCCGGTTCGGCGGGCCGAGGCGTTAGTCTCGCCGGGTGGACGTCGACGCCTACGTGGCCGCGCACAACGCCGAATGGCTGCGCCTCGAACGGCTCATCAACCGCGGCCGCAGGCTGACCGGCGCGGAAGCCGACGAACTGGTCGATCTCTACCAGCGCACGGCGACGCACCTGTCGGTCGTCCGCTCAAGCTCGCCCGACCCGCAGCTCGTGGGACGCCTGTCGTCGCTCGTGGCGCGCGGCAGGGCCGCGGTGGGCGGCGCCCAGGCGCCTCTCTGGCGCGACGTCACCCGCTTCGCGACCGTGTCGTTCCCGGCGGCCGCGTACCGGATGCGGTGGTGGTGGCTCGGCAGTGCCGTGCTCGGCAACCTGCTGTCGCTCGCCCTGGCCATCTGGGTCGTGCACAGCCCCGACGTACAGGCGACCATCGGGACGCCGGACGAGATCCGCGAACTCGTCGAGCACGACTTCGCCAACTACTACACCGAGCACTCGGCGGCCTCGTTCGCGTTCAAGGTGTGGGTCAACAACGCCTGGGTGTCGGCCACCGCGCTCATCTTCGGGATCCTGCTCGGCATCCCGACCCTGTACGTCCTGCTGCTGAACCAGGTCAACCTCGGAATCAGCGGCGGCCTGATGTTCGCCTACGGCAAGGGCGACGTCTTCTTCGGGCTGATCCTCCCGCACGGCCTGCTGGAACTCACCGCCGTCTACCTCGCCTGCGCCGGAGGCCTCAAGCTCGGCTGGACGATCGTCGACCCGGGCCCGCGCCGCCGCGGCCAGGCCCTGGCCGAGGAAGGCCGCGCCGCCGTCAGCATCGCCCTCGGCCTCATCGCGGCGCTCCTCGTGTCCGGCCTCATCGAGGGCTTCGTGACCGGCTGGGTGCACATCACGTGGCTGCGCATCACCATCGGCGTCATCGCCGAGGCCGCCTTCCTCACCTACGTCATCGTCCTAGGCCGCCGCGCCGTCCGAAAGGGCGAAACCGGCGACACCGACCTCCACCCCGACCTGATTCCGGTGTCCGGTTGACCGGACGCCTCGAAACTCTACAGCCTTCCGGCCGCTTTCAGGGCTAGGTAGGCGTCGGCCAGGGCCGGGGCTATTTCCGCGGGCGGGGCGTCCACCACCTCGACGCCGTGGCCTCTCAGTTCGGCGGTCAGGCGGCGGCGTTCGGCTCTCGCGCGCTCGGCGGCGGCGGCGTCGTAGACGGACGCGAGGTCGCCGCGGCCCTCCGCCATCTCCGCCACCCGCGGGTCCGACACCGCGGCGATCATGACAAGGTGCCGGGCGGTGAGCTGCGGCAGCAGCGGCAGCAGGCCCTCCTCGATCGCGGCGGTGTTCAGCTCGGTGAGCAGCACCACGAGGCACCGCTGCCGGACGCGCGCCATCAGCGTGGACACCATCCCGGCGGCGTCGCATTCGAGGAGTTCGGGGTCCAGCGGCGCGAGGGCGTGCACCATCGCGGGCAGCAGGTCGGTGCGGGACGCGCCCTCGACGCGGGCGCGGACCCGGCGGTCGTAGGCGAGCAGGTCGACGCGGTCGCCGGCGCGGGACGCCAGGGCGCCGAGCAGCAGCGCCGCGTCCATGGAGCAGTCGAGCCGGGGGACGTCGCCGACGCGGCCCGCGGACGTGCGGCCGGTGTCGAGGACGAGGTAGATGCGGCGGTCGCGTTCGGGGCGCCAGGTCCGCACGACCACGTCGCCGCGCCGCGCCGTGGCGCGCCAGTCGATGGACCGGACGTCGTCGCCGTCCACGTACTCGCGCAGGGAGTCGAACTCGGTGCCCTGCCCGCGGATCAGCGCGACGTGCGCGCCCGTCAGCTCCCGCAGCCGGGCGAGCTTGGCGGGCAGGTGGCGGCGGGACGGGAACGCGGGCAGCGCCCGGACGGTCCAGGGCGCGGAACGCGAGAGCTGCCGCGCGGCCAGCCCGAGCGGCCCCACGGAGCGGACGACGACCGTGACGGCCTTCCGGTCGCCGCGGCGGGTCGGCGTCAGCGTCATCTCGACGCGGCGCCGCTCCCCGGCGGGCACGTCCACCTTCACCGTGCGGGGCGTGGCGCCCGCGCTGGGCGGCCACACGTCCCGCAGCCGGGCCTTGAGGCGCCGCCGGCCGAGGTTCTCCACGATCAGGGACACCTGGGCAGTCTCGCCGAGGCGCACGTTGGTGTCGCCGGCGCGGTGGAAGCGCAGGGCCCGCACGTTCCCCGCCAGGGCGAGGTCGGCGGCGACGCCGAGCAGCAGGACGCCCCAGACCGCGAAGAGCGTCCACCAGCTCGGCGCGAACAGCGGGACGATCGCGCCGAGGAGGGCCAGCAGCCCGAGACGCCCGGTCAGCGCCATCAGCGCGGGGCGGGGACGTGGGCGAGGATGCCCTCCAGCACGCCGTCGGCGGTCGCGCCCTCCAGTTCCGCCTCGGGACGCAGCTGGACGCGGTGCCGCAGGGTGGGCCTGGCCAGCGCCTTCACGTCGTCCGGCGTGACGTAGTCGCGGCCCGACAGCCACGCCCACGCGCGGGACGTGGCCAGCAGCGCCGTCGCACCGCGCGGCGACACGCCGAGCTGGAGGGACGGGGACTGCCGTGTGGCCCTGCACAGGTCCACGACGTAGGCGGCGACCTTGGGGTCCAGATGCACGGTCCTCACGGCGGCCTGGCCGGCGGCCAACTCGGCCGCTCCGGCGACGGGCTTGACCTCGGACAGGTCGCGGGGGTCGAACCCGGAGGCGTGCCGTTGGAGCATGGAGATCTCCTCGTCCCGCGTGGGGACGGGCACCGTCAGCTTGACCAGGAACCGGTCGAGCTGGGCCTCCGGCAGGGGATAGGTCCCCTCGTACTCGATCGGGTTCTGCGTCGCGCACACCACGAACGGGTCGGGCAGAGGGCGCGCGGTGCCCTCCACCGAGACCTGGCGTTCCTCCATGGCCTCCAGGAGGGAGGCCTGCGTCTTGGGAGGCGTCCGGTTGATCTCGTCGGCGAGCAGGAGGTTGGTGAAGACCGGCCCCTCGCGGAAGTCGAACTCCGCCGTCCGGTTGTCGTACACCAGCGAGCCGGTCACGTCGCCGGGCATCAGGTCGGGGGTGAACTGGACGCGCTTGAAGTCCAGGTCGAGGGCCCGCGACAGCGTCTTGATCAGCAGCGTCTTGGCCGTGCCGGGGACGCCCTCCAGCAGCACGTGGCCGCGGCAGAGCAGCGCGATCACCAGCCCGGTCACCACGGAGTCCTGGCCGACGACCGTCTTGGCGACCTCACCGCGCAGGGCCGCGAGCGCCGCGCGGGCCGTCTCGGCCTGGCGCCGGGCGTCCTCGGGGATCGTGCCCGGCCCCGCGCCGCCGGGCACGTCGTCCTTCCCGAGCTCTACAGGGGGGTTCAAGACTGGCGTACCTGCCTTTCCAGGTCGTCGAGGACGTCGGTGAGGGCGATCAGCCCGGCGTCGTCCAAGGGTTCAGGACCGTACAGTGCCGCTCCGACGTACGTCTCGTCGTACGTCGTGCGGCGGGCGACCGCCGTGACGATCTCCCGTGCGGCGGAGGGATCCTGCGCGCTGCTGCGGGGGAGTCCGAGGAGCGGGACGAGCCGTTCGCGGGCGCCGGAGCGCAGCGCGTCCGAGGCCCGGTCGCGGGCGCGGCCCGCGCGGTAGAGGCGGGCGAGGCCCTCGACGGTCTCGGCGGACCGGACGACGACGGGCAGCGCCTCCGCCACGACGGGGCCGAGGCGGCGGGCCCGCCACAGGGCCACCAGCAGCACCGCGACGAGCAGCTGGAGGATGAGCAGCTTCACCCCGAACGGCAGCAGATCGCCGAGCGACCGCTGGCCCGCGCCGGATCCCGCCTTCGGCAGGTCCGGGGCGAGCCAGACCGCCGAGGCGCCCGCCCCGGCCAGGTTCATGCCGAGGGCCGCGTTGCCCTCCTCGGTGAGCCGCCGGTTCGTCAGCGGCGCCGTCGAGCCGAGCACCGTCACGGTGTGCGTGCCGGTGCCGACCTGGACGAGCCTCGCGTCCCCGTAGTCGGTCCGGTAGCAGGCCGTGCCCGCGCCCGCGACCTCGTAGGTCTCCGACTCGTGGAAGCCGACCGTCCCCGCGAGCGACGCCACGGGCAGATTGCACCCCGGCTCGGCGGTCTCCTCGAACGAAGGGCCCCGCCTGCGCACCTGCGGGGCGAACGCCTCCAGCGCGAACGACGTCGGCCGGACGAGCAGCACGTCCGCCGGGACGCCGCTCAGCCGGGCGAGGTCCTCCTCGGTGAGCCGCTCCGTGCGGGTCACCACCAGGACCGTGCCCGGCCCGGCCGCGCCGAGGGCGTCACCGGTGCTCCGGGCCACCGTCACCGGCGTGCCGTGCCGGCGCAGGATCTCCGCGAGGGCCCGGCTGCCGTCCTGCTTCGGCGACTCCGGGTCGAGCGCCTCGGCCGCCGCGGAGGGGCGCAGCGCGGCCAGCGCCACCGCGATCACGATCATCGCCAGGACCGCCGCGACGACGCCGCGCGCCGACCGCCAGCGGCGCCCCGCGACCTGCCGGGCGGACGCCTCCGCTGCGGGGGCTCCCCCGCGCGGCGGGGACGCCGTCACCATCGCGGCCCCCCTTCGTCGCCGCTTCCGGCGAGGGTGAGGTCGTCGGTCTCCAGCGGCTTCGGCCGCGCCGCCCTCAGCCGCTCGTCCAGCTCCTTCATCCGCGCGTACCCCTCGGGGGTGCCTGGGCGGTCCCCGTACCAGACGTCGTCGAAGATCCGCACGCCCGCGGCCAGCTCGCCGGCCAGCTCCGGCACCGCCTCGCCGGCCTCGGCGGCCAGCTCGTCGGCGGTCCGGCCAGGCCGCGCCGACAGCACCGCGCGCTCCTCCAGATCGCGGGCGACGGCGCGCAGCCGCTCGCGGATCGCCTCGGCCCACCGCCCGGCCTCCGCGTGCCGCTCCGCCGCCTCCCGGTGGTCGAGCGCCGTGGACGGCGCGTCCTCCAGCAGCGGGGCCTTGCGGGAGCGCGGGTTCCGGCGCCCCCGCATCAGCCACACCACCAGCGCGACCGCGACCAGCACGATGGCGACGACGATGGCGACGGACGTCCACCCGCCGCCGCTGCCCTGCGACTCCGGCGCGGGCGCCTTCTCGAACAGATGGCGCAGCCACTCGGCGAAGTCGTCCCAGGCCCGCTCCAGCCAGGACGGCTTGTCGCGCTGGTAGACCTGCTTCTCCAGCTCGCGGCGGGCCATCTCGCGGGCCTCGTCGCGGCCGATCGGATCGAGAATCACGTGCCCGCCCCCGTCCACGGACGTCCCTGCGCCGGGCCGGCCTGCGCCGGACCCGTCCGCCACAGGCCGGCGAACCCCTCGTCCTGCTCGCCGGCGCCCTGCCCGGCCGCGGCCCCCCGCTCCCGTGCGGCGACGGCCGCGGCCGAACGCCCCCGGGTGCGCAGGTCCAGGTCGAAGCCCTCGCGGCGCATCCGCCGGTCCATGTAGAGCAGGGCGATCACACCCGCGTCGAACGGCATGACCACGGACCAGCTCACGATCCGGCCCGCGGTGTCCACGGCGAGCGCCCCCATCGTCGATCCGCTGCCGGAGGAGTCGCCGAAGAAGATCAGCTGTGCGAACAGGAACGGGATCCGCAAGGCGAAGAAGCCCATGAACACGGTCACGACCAGCGCCAGCAGGAGCGTCCCGCACGTCCGGAGCCACCGCCCCCTGGAGAGCGTCGTCGCGCGGCGCAGCGCGCCCCCGACGGTCCGCCGCTCCAGGACGACCGCGGGGACCGCCTGGACGAACAGGATGTACAGCCACACCATCAGCCCGACGCCGACCGGGAAACCGAAGATCCCGGCGAGCACGGCGAACGCCGGGCGCGCCCCGGTGGCGATCAGCAGGAGGAACGGGGCGAGCGGCAGGACCAGCGCGCCCAGCGAGACGCCCATGACGGCCGACGTGGTGGCGACCAGCCGTCCGAGCCGCGGCCGGGCGTCCCGCAGCGCCTGCCCCGGCGCGATCGGCATGCCGAGGAGCTCGCGCCCCAGGATCGGCGCCACCAGCCCCGCCAGCAGCAGGATCCCGAACGCCGACAGCACCAGCCCCAGCAGGGACAGGGTCAGCTGGGCGCCCAGCGACTCCATCAGCACGCCGGGGGTGACCTCGTCGCGGGCCTCGTCGCCGATGAAGAAATAGGCGGCGACCGAGCTCGTCACCTGGATCACCGTGCTGACCGCCACCGACAGGCCCAGCGTGGCCCGCGGCCTGCGCCGGATCCCGGCGATCGCGCCGTCCAGCATCTCCGAGATGGACATGGGACGGAACGGGACGCCCCGCGCCACATCGGTGGCGCCGGCGTCGTCGTCCCAGCCGTCCGGTCCCGGCATCCCGTCTCCCTGCGCTCTCCGGCGATCGGCGGCGCGTCCGATCTGGCCTGATCCGGACCGTTACGCGGCCGCCGGTCAGGTCATCCTGTCACGGGTGCGGCGCACATCTTGCGCCGGTTCCGGGACTCGCGCCTACCATGGCGGGTCGCCCGGACGATGCGGGGGACCGCCGTACGACGCAAACGCGGGTAACCTTGCACGCCAAGGCATAACTCTCCCTGGCGAGGTGGCGCCGGAGCGTCGCGCCCCACTCCACCGAACCCCGACCTGTGACGATGAGGGCCATGAGAGGACGTGTACTGGTCGTCGACGACGATCTCGCGCTCGCCGAGATGCTCGGCATCGTGCTGAGGGGCGAGGGCTTCGAGCCGTCGTTCGTCCACGACGGCGACAAGGCACTGGAGGCGTTCCGGGAGACCCGGCCCGACCTCGTGCTGCTCGACCTGATGCTGCCGGGGGCCGACGGGATCGACGTGTGCCGGCAGATCCGCGCCGAGTCCGGCGTGCCGATCGTCATGCTGACCGCCAAGAGCGACACCGTGGACGTCGTCCTCGGCCTGGAGTCCGGCGCCGACGACTACATCGTCAAGCCGTTCAAGCCCAAGGAGCTGGTGGCGCGCGTGCGCGCCCGCCTGCGCCGCACCGACGAGCCGGCGCCCGAGACCCTGCAGATCGGCGACATCACCATCGACGTCGCCGGCCACTCGGTCAAGCGCGGCGACCGGCACATCCCGCTCACGCCGCTGGAGTTCGACCTGCTGGTCGCCCTCGCCCGCAAGCCCCGCCAGGTCTTCACCCGCGAGGTGCTGCTGGAGCAGGTCTGGGGCTACCGGCACGCCGCCGACACCCGGCTGGTGAACGTGCACGTCCAGCGGCTCCGCGCCAAGATCGAAAAGGACCCGGAACGGCCCGAGATCGTCGTCACCGTGCGCGGGGTCGGCTACAAGGCCGGCCCGGCCTGACGCCGTCCCGCCGCCGTGACACGCCCATGACCGACCAGCGCCCTTCCGGACCGCCGCGCCGCCTCGCGGACCTCCCATGAACGCCGACATGAGGAGGGCGAAGCGGTTCGTCCGGCGCGGGCTGGGCGCGGTCCGCCGCGTCCTGCAGGGCGCCGTCCGCGCCGGCTACCTGCGCTGGCGCCGGTCGATCCAGGTCCGCGTCGTCACGTCCACCCTGTTCATCTCGGCGATCGTGGTGGCGATCCTGGGCGCTTTCCTCATGCAGCAGGTGTCGTCCGCACTGATGGACGGCAAGGTCAAGGCGGCCCGTCTCCAGCTGGACGACGGCCTGGCGCAGGTCCAGCGCGACCTGGGCAACTCCACGGGGGACGGCAGCAGGCTGAACTCGACGATCGACCGGCTCAAGGCCCGCAGCGGGCCCTCCGGGCTCTACGAGGTCTACATCCGCGACACCACCGAGCAGTACTTCGACGGGTACACCACCAACGAACTACGCCAGGAGAGCGTCCCCAAGCGGCTCCGCGAGGAGTTGAAGAACGCGCCCGCCGGGTCCCGCGCCTACACCTACGGCAAGCTCTCCTACGTCGGCGACCGCTCGGACGAGCGCGGCCTCATCGTCGGCGGCAAGACCGGCCAGTTCGAGCTGTACTACCTGTTCCCGCTGACGCAGGAGCAGCAGACCCTCACCAACGTCAGCCGCTCCCTCGCCGGAGTGGGCATCGTCCTGGTGCTGCTTCTGGCCGCGATCGCGTCCCTGGTCACCCGGCAGGTCGTCATCCCGGTGCGGCTCGCTGCCCAGGGCGCGCAGCGGCTCGCAGCCGGACGCCTCGAAGAGCGCATGCGGGTCCGCGGCGAGGACGACCTGGCCCGGCTCGCCCGCTCCTTCAACGACATGGCCGCCAACCTCCAGGAGAAGATCGGCGAGCTGGAGGACCTGTCGCAGGTCCAGCGCCAGTTCGTCTCGGACGTCTCCCACGAGCTGCGCACGCCCCTGACCACCATCAGGATCGCGGCCGACATGCTCTACGAGAACCGCGACGGCTTCGCCGACCCGTCCGTCGGGCGGTCCGCGGAGCTGCTGCAGAGCCAGCTGGAGCGGTTCGAGTCGCTCCTGGCCGACCTGCTGGAGATCAGCCGCCACGACGCCGGCGCCGCGACGCTCGACGCCGAGTCCCTCGACATGCGCGACCTCGTCCTGCGCGTCGTCGGCGACATCCAGGGCCTCGCCGAGCGCAAGGGCAGCAAGGTCATCCTGCAGCTGCCGGGCGAGCCCTGCATGGCCGAGGTCGACCGCCGCCGCGTCGAGCGCATCCTGCGCAACCTCCTCGTCAACGCCGTCGAGCACGGCGACGGCGAGGACATCGTCGTCTCCGTGGGCGCCGACCGCGACGCCGTCGCCGTCGCCGTCCGCGACCACGGGGTCGGGCTGAAACCGGGGGAGGGGCAGATGGTCTTCGACCGCTTCTGGCGCGCCGACCCGGCCCGCGCCCGCACCACCGGCGGCACCGGGCTCGGCCTGTCGATCTCCCGGGAGGACGCGCAGCTGCACGGCGGCTGGCTCCAGGCATGGGGAGAGCCCGGCGCGGGCTCCCAGTTCCGCCTGTCGCTGCCGCGCGTGGCCGGGGCCGAACTGCGGGGCTCGCCGCTGCCGCTCGTCCCGCCCGGGGCCGGTGACGCCCGCCCGCTGTTCGCGGAGCTGGAGGCCGGCGAATGAGCCCCTGCGCCGGAACCCGGCGGCTCACGTGCCTGCTCGCCGTCGCCGTGCTGGTCCTCGGCGGCGCCGGCTGCGCGAACGTCCCGAGCGGCGGCCAGGTCGTCTCCGGCAAGCCCGCCGAGCGCGCCGAGCGCGTCGACGACCCCTACGTCCGGCTGATCCCGGTGAAGCCGCGCCCCGAGTGGGGCCCCGCCCAGATCGTCTCGGGCTTCCTCGCCGCGTCCGCGAGCTTCGACGACGGCCACAAGGTCGCCAAGCAGTACCTGTCCGGCCAGACGTCCTGGAACCCCGGCCTGCGGCCCTTCGTGACCGTGCTGGCGAGCCGCATCACCGACCCGCACGTGATCAAGTCGTCCGGGAACCAGGCGACCGTCCGCGTCACCGGCGAGGAACTCGGCACGATCACCGCCGACGGCCAGTACACCGCCTCCCCGAAGGCGCTCGACGCCACGTTCCAGCTCACCAGGACGCCGCAGGGCGTCTGGCGCATCGCCGGCCTGCCCGGAGACGACAAGGCCGGTCTCCTGCTCACCAAGGACGACGTCGAGCGCGCCATGCGCACCGTCAACCTGTACTTCTTCGCGCCCGACCGGCGCACCCTCGTCCCGAACGGCGTCTTCCTGCCGGTCGTGAACCGGCAGACGCTGCCCACCCAGCTCGTCCAGGCCCTGCTGACCGGCCCGACCTCCTGGCTGAACGGCGCGGTCGACACCGCCTTCCCGGAGGGCACCCGGCTCCGCCGCAGCGTGCAGATCGACAAGGACGTCGTGACCGTCGACCTCACGGGCCAGGCCCGCGGCGGCGACGTCGAGCGCATGTCGGCGCAGCTCTCGTGGACGATGCGGCAGCTCTCGGAGATCAAGTCGTGGCGGCTGTCGATCGAGGGCAGGACCGTCGCGCCCGACGGCACGGGGACGACGCAGCCCGTGAACGGGTGGGAGGGCAACTCGCCCGACGGCCAGGTGCCCACCGAAGGAGTCCAGCAGAGCGCCTACGTCGTCGGCCCCTCAGGCTTCCTCGGCACCCTGGAGAGCGACCGCGCCCAGCCCGTGGTGACCGGCGCCGCCGGCCGCCTCTCCCGTCCCGCCGTCGCCCCCGACCACCAGGAGTTCGCCGGCCTGAGCGCCGACGAGAGCCAGGTCATGGTCGCCGCCCCCGTCACCGGCCAGCCCGCGCCCCGCGTCCTGCTGACCGCGCGCCCCGGGGCCCGCTTCACCGCGCCGACCTGGAGCCACGACGGCACCCTGTGGATCGTGGAGACGAAGAAGAACGAGTCCTCGCTCTGGGTGCGCAGGCGCGGCAAAGCACCCGTCCGCGCCGCCCACTGGGGCCTGGGCGGCCGCGAGGTCCTCGCCTTCCGCGTGGCCCGCGACGGCGTCCGCGCGGCCGTGATCGCCCGCGTGGACGGGCGCCCCCAGGTCCAGGTGGGGCGCATCGTCCAGTCCGCCGGGGACGCCCTGGACGTCGGCTCGTTCCTGCCCGTGAGCTCCGAGCTCCAGGACGCCGTCGACCTCGCCTGGCGCGACTACGGCACCCTCGCCGTCCTGGGCCGCGCCAAGCGCGACTCGCAGACCCTCCCGTTCCTGATGCCGATCAGCGGCAGCGCCATCACGTCCCTGGGCGTCGGCTCCCTGGGCGAACCCCGCACGATCGCCGCCGCCCCCGGCGCCCCGATCCTCATCGGAACCCGCTCGTCCGGCAAGGACCAGGTCTGCCGCCAGCGCTCCCCGAGCAACTCCTACAGCCCCTGGATCTGCCCCACCCCCGCCAAGGACCCCTCCTACCCAGGCTGACCCCCAAACCGCGGCACCGCGCCACCACCGCTGCGCGGCACCGCGCCACGCCGCTGGGCGGCACCGTCCGGGGGGATCGCGACACGCCGAAGGGCGGCGGGGTCGTCGATCGTTTGCCGGCGCTCGTGATCACTGAGAGTTATCCACAGTTCGTGGAGTGCGGGGCGGCGGGCGGGCGGGCCCGGCATCGTCGAGGGCATGAGTGCTCTCGCCGATCTGATCGACCTGCTTCTTCCGCAACGCTGTGCCGGGTGCGGGCATCATCCCGGGCTGCTGTGCGATGCGTGCGCGCGTCCGCTGCGGGCGGAGGCGCGGCCGGCGCCGCAGGCACCCGCCGGGGTGTCCCCTCCGTGGACCGTGGCGGCCTACGAGGGGCCGCTCCGCACGATCCTGGCCTCCTACAAGGAGCGAGGCCGCGCGGCGCTCGCCGTCCCTCTGGGGGAGGCTCTGGCGACGGCCGTCCATGCGGCCCTGCCGTCCGGCCCCGGGCCGCCGGTGGTGGTGTGGGTGCCGTCGGCGCGCAGAGCCGTGCGCCGGCGCGGCCACGACCCCCTGCGGGGGGCGGTTGACGTCGCGGTACGGCGGCTCCGCGCGAGCGGTGTTCCCGTGACCGCGCTCGGCGCCTTGCGGCAGCGGAGGCGTGTCGCCGACCAGGCCGGGCTCTCGGCCAGGGAGCGGGCCGCCAATCTCGCGGGGGCCGTCGAGGTGCGCACCGAGGTCGCCGGGCGCCGCGTCGTTCTGGTCGATGACGTGGTCACGACGGGCGCCTCCCTGGCCGAGGCCGCGCGAGCCCTGCGGGAGGCCGGCGCGGACGTCGCCGGTGCGGCCACCATCGCGGCGACGCCCCGGCACCGGCTCTGGTGACGCGGTGTAGTGGAAGTTGTCGGACCTGTGTGGTGTAGGGGGACAGTGTGAAGTTAATCGAGTCACATTAGGACATGAGGCAGCAGAGATTTCGGAAACTTACCGAGGGGCCAGTCCCGGCTGACCTGGGCGGGCGTCAGGCCCGTGAACGGCGCGCACACAAGGGTTTCGCGTCCGTGACGGGGTCCCGGAGGGGCGGCTGAAGACCCCGCTGAGGCAGTCAACGATGACGGTCAGTGAGTTTTTCCTCGCCGCACCCCCCTGACATTCGTGGCGTAAGGGGTTAGCGTTCCTGACATGGCACCCGCCCGGGTCCGTGGTTGCGTTGGATCGCAGTGCCCGTCAGGGGCATGGCAGACGATCCGGCTAGCCGATGCCAGGCGCAGGCGAAACGGCCCACGTAAGGCGACTTCTCGTCGACCGATCACGGTGCGCCTTAGAGGTAAGTCCTGCCCCGTCGTGGGATCCGACATCCCCCGTAACGGGAGAAGGGCAGTAGTGGCGAGAGCGCCGCGAGCCCCTCAGCAGGCGGATGTGGGGACGAAGACCAGGTCGGCCGGGCGGGTGCGACCCACCGTCCTGTGGTACCCGTCCGGGGCTGTCAGGGGTCCCGGAACGGGCATGAAACGCAACCGGGAGAAGGGGGGTCCCACGTGAACATCACCGTGAGGGGCCGGCACACCGACGTCAACGACAGGTTCCGTCGGCACGTCGACAGCAAACTCGCCAAGATCGAGCGGCTCGACCAGAAGGTCATCCGCGTGGACGTGGAGGTCTCAGAGGAACGCAACCCGCGCCTTGCCGACCAGCGCGAGCGAGTGGAGCTCACGATCCGCTCCCGCGGCCCGGTGATCCGGGCCGAGGCCGCCGCCGACGACCGCTACGGAGCCCTCGACATGGCGCTGGACAAGCTGGAGTCGCGGCTCCGCCGCGACGCGGAGCGGCGCAAGGGCCACGGCGCGAAGAACCACGGCGGCAAGGGCCGCGCCAAACTCGCCACGATGGAGACGCTCCCCGAGGCGCTCCCCGCCCTCGAACCCGAGCCCGCCGAGCCGGCCGCGCCGCCCGTGGAAGCCGAGACGGGGGCCGAGACCGTTGCGGTCTCGCAGGAGGAGAACCTCGTCCCCATCCCCATGGAAGGCGACGGCCCCCTGGTCGTCCGCGAGAAGTTCCACCAGGCCGAGCCGATGGGCATCGAGCAGGCCCTATTCGAGATGGAGCTCGTCGGCCACGACTTCTTCCTGTACCGCGACAAGTCCACGGGGCACCCCTCGGTCGTCTACCGGAGGCGAGGCTGGGACTACGGAGTCATCAGGCTCGTCGAAGAGTGATGCCGCACTCGCGTCACGTCACCGTCCGAACCATGCCATGATCTGAAAAGGCGCATCAGCCGATCCGCGACGCGGCGCGTCCCGGGAACCTCCCGGGGCGCGCGGCGGTTAACCGGGAGACACCCCGGTCCGAAATCCCCCGGGTTCGTCCCCGGACCCCGTAGGTTCCCGAGGAAGACCCGTAGGAGAACGACCCTCCGGCAGTTCCATATCGCTGAATAGTGAAGGGGGGAAGCGGCGTCTCCTCCACGCCGCGACTCTGGTGAGCGAGAATCCCGAGCCTCGCGACGCCGCGGCGGTACCCCGTCAGGCAGGCGCCGGCACCGCCCCCGCCGGCCGGGAGGCGGCAGCGCCGTCCGGATCGGCAGACCCCATCCGCGTGCTCATCGTCGACGACCACGCGCTGTTCCGCCGCGGCCTGGAGATGGTCCTCCAGGGCGAGGACGACATCGAGGTCATCGGCGAGGGCGGCGACGGCCAGCAGGCCGTGGAGATGGCCGGCGACCTGCTGCCGGACGTCGTCCTCATGGACATCCGGATGCCGCGCCGCAGCGGCATCGAGGCCTGCACCGCCATCAAGGAGGCCGCGCCCAGCGCGAAGATCGTCATGCTGACCATCAGCGACGAGGAGGAGGACCTCTTCGAGGCGATCAAGGCCGGCGCCAGCGGCTACCTGCTCAAGGAGATCTCGATCGACGAGGTCCCGCAGGCCGTCCGCGCCGTGCACGGCGGCCAGTCGCTGATCAGCCCGTCGATGGCGTCGAAGCTCATCACCGAGTTCGCCTCGCTGGCCAAGCGCAGCGAGGAGCGCACACAGCAGGTCCCCGCGCCCCGCCTCACCGAGCGCGAGATGGAGGTGCTCCGGCTCGTCGCGCGCGGCCTGGGCAACCGCGAGATCGCGCGGGAGCTGTTCATCTCCGAGAACACGGTGAAGAACCACGTGCGCAACATCCTGGAGAAGCTCCAGCTCCACTCCCGCATGGAGGCCGTCGTCTACGCCGTCCGCGAGAAACTCCTGGAGATCACCTGACCCGGGGCGACCGGCAATCCGGGTTTGTCGGTGTTGTGTCGTAGCATCACCGCCGTGGTGGAACTCAGCGCGGACGAGGCACGACGGCTCCAGCTGCGCGCCCAGGGCTTCCTGGGGGCGCGTCCGAAGGGGGGCGTGCCGGCGGTGCTGGAGCGGCTCGGCGCCGTCCAGCTCGACACGATCTCGGTGCTGGCCCGGTCCCACGAGCTGGTGCCCTACGCCCGCCTCGGCCCGGTCGGGCGCGAAAAGATCGAGGCCGCCTACTGGGGCGGGCGGCAGGCCGTCAGCTCACGCCGCTCCGCGAAGCCTGGATCCGCCACCGGCGGGACGTTCGAGTACTGGGCGCACGCCGCCTCCATCCTGCCCATGGCCGACTGGCCGCTGTTCGCGTTCCGGCGCCGCGCGTACCTGCGCCGCGGCTGGCGCTGGCACAAGGTCCCCGAGGGCGTCTGCGACGAGATCCGCGCCCGGCTCGCCGCGGACGGCCCCCTCACCACCAAGGAGCTCGGCGGCGCCAAGGCGAGCGCCGACTGGTGGGACTGGAGCGACCACAAGATCGGCATCGAGTGGCTGCTGGACATCGGCGAGGTCGTCTGCGTCGAGCGGGTCGGCTGGCGCCGCGTGTACGACCTCGCCGAACGGGCCGTCCCCGCCGGTCTCCTCGCGCAGGACCCCGACGACGACGCCTGCCTGACCGCCCTCGTCGCCCGCGCCGGACGGGCCCTCGGCGTGGCCACCCGCGGCGACCTCGCCGACTACTACCGGATCAAGCAGGACCAGGTCGACCGCGTGGTCGAGGCGGCCGGGCTCGTCCCCGTCGAGGTCGCCGGATGGACCCAGCGCGCCTGGGCCGACCCCGCCGCGCTGGCCTCCCCGCCCAAGGGCAGGCACGCCACCGCGCTGCTCTCGCCCTTCGACTCCCTCGTCTGGGACCGCGCCCGCGCCTCGCGCGTGTTCGGCTTCGACCACCGCCTGGAGGCGTACGTCCCGAAGGCCAAGCGCGTCCACGGCTACTTCGCGATGCCGCTCCTGGCCGGCGGGCGCCTCATCGGACGCGTCGACCCCGCGAGGGAGGGCCGCACGCTCATCGCCCGCCAGGTGTCCATGGAACCGTGGGCGACCCGCACCGCCGCCCGCACGGAATCAACGACGACGGCCCTCGCCACAGCCCTGTGGCGCGCCGCGGCATGGGTCGGCTGCGACGACGTCCGCGTAGAGCGCACCACCCTGCCCCCCACCCTCCTCAAGACCGCCCTCACCGAAACAGCCCCCTCCTAAGGTCCCCTGTGCCCACGCTCAAATTTCGAGCCGCTGCGACAGCGTCCGGCTAGGCCAAGGCCAGCGGACCTCCCGACATGCACAGCCCGACGCAAAGGCGCAGGAAAACTCCACGAGACCAACACCGCGCCCCACAAACCCGCCTTGACCCCCACAGCCACCACCTGAGCAGCCCCTGAGGCCGCTCAATCCCTCCTCAAAGGCCCTCCGCAAGGCCGGCAAGCGTCGGGAGGGGGAACTGTCGGGGCGCCCGCAGCCGCCATCTGAGCAACCCTTTGGAGCCGCTCAATGCCTGCTCAGAGGCGCTCCGTGAGGACGCCGGAGCGTTCGGGGAGGGAAGCCGGCCAGGCGCCCGCGATCGCCATCTGAGCAGCCCTGGGGCCGCTCTATCCCTGCTCAGAGGCGTTCGCGCGGGTGGCAAGCGTCAGGGAGGTGAGCTTTCCGGGCGTTCGCAGGTGTGCCTGGGGTCTGCTGCCGAGGGGTGGTCATCTCCGCAGGGGTGGGTGCTTGTACGGCGGAAGCGGTGGGCCCCAGAGCGTCCCCTGAACCTCAGAGCCGCTTCTTGGGGTTTGTAGCCGGGTGTCGGGAGGCAGGAAGCCGCCCGCCGGCTTGGGCCGGGGGCGGCTTTCGGGGGGCTTGGGCGGGGAGGTCAGCCGTGGGGGGCCTGCTGGGTGTCGGTGGCCACGGGGGTGTCCAGGACCTCACCGGACTTGCCGCCGCGCCGCTTGTCGGAGTGGGATCCGAACAGCGAGTAGTCGACGATCTCGGGGATGACGCGGGGCGCGTCCACGACGACGTCGGAGAACAGGTGGACGACCCAGCTGACGAGCATGCCGAGCACGACGATGCCAGCGCCGGCCCAGAACATGACCCAATTGGGGCCCAGGCAGAGGCCGACGCCGCCTACCACGAAACCGGCGAAGATGACGGCGACGGCGACCCACGAACTCGGCCTGCCTGCGTGCGAACCGTGCGACTCTTCAGACATAGCGGCTCCCTCCTGAGGTGTGAGACATCTTCTCCGGGGCCCCGAAAGTCAAACGGGGTGCTCTGTGGATTGCGCTCCGGAGTGACCTAGACCATTCTGGGTCTCGCCTACGATGGGCATCGTACGTGTGGTGTGCGCGCCGCCTGGAGCGGTGACCCACGATCTGCAAGGAGCCTTCGAGAGTGCCGCCAGTCATCGACAAGATCCTTCGTGCGGGCGAGGGAAAAACTCTGCGCAAGCTCAAGAAGCTCGCGGATCAGGTCAACTCGATCGAGGAGGACTTCCTCGAGATGAGCGACGCCGAGTTGCGCGAGCTGACCGACAAGTACCGGGAGCGACTCGCCGACGGCGAGTCCCTGGACGAGCTGCTGCCCGAGGCGTTCGCGACCGCACGCGAAGCCGCCAAGCGCGTGCTCGGCCAGCGCCACTACGACGTCCAGGTGATGGGCGGCGCGGCGCTGCACCTCGGCAACATCGCCGAGATGAAGACGGGTGAGGGCAAGACCCTGACCTGCGTGCTCCCCGCCTACCTGAACGCCCTGTCGGGCGAGGGCGTCCACGTGGTCACGGTGAACGACTACCTGGCCAAGCGCGACGCCGAGTGGATGGGCCGCGTCCACCAGTTCCTCGGCCTCGAGGTCGGCGTCATCCTCCCGCAGATGACCCCGGACGAGCGCCGGGCGGCCTACAACGCCGACATCACCTACGGGACGAACAACGAGTTCGGGTTCGACTACCTGCGCGACAACATGGCGTGGAGCCTGGAGGAGTGCGTCCAGCGCGGCCACAACTTCGCGATCGTGGACGAGGTCGACTCGATCCTCATCGACGAGGCCCGGACCCCGCTGATCATCTCCGGTCCGGCCGAGCAGAACTCCAAGTGGTACTCGGAGTTCGCCAAGATCGTCCCGCGGCTGAAGCGCGCCGAGCTGGTCAGCACGGCCGGGCAGGTCGACGAGTACGGGCCCGGCGACTACGAGGTGAACGAGAAGAAGCGCACGGTCGGCGTCACCGAGTCCGGCGTGGAGAAGGTCGAGGACTGGCTCGGCATCGACAACCTCTACGACTCGGTGAACACGCCGCTGGTGAGCTTCCTCAACAACGCCCTGAAGGCCAAGGAGCTCTACAAGCGCGACAAGGACTACGTCGTCATGAACGGCGAGGTCCTGATCGTGGACGAGTTCACCGGCCGCATCCTCCACGGCCGCCGCTACAACGAGGGCATGCACCAGGCCATCGAGGCCAAGGAGGGCGTGGCGATCAAGGACGAGAACCAGACGCTCGCCACGATCACCCTGCAGAACTACTTCCGCCTCTACAACAAGCTGTCCGGCATGACCGGCACCGCCGACACCGAGGCGGCGGAGTTCAACAAGACCTACAAGATCGGCGTGGTGCCGATCCCGACGAACAAGCCGATGATCCGCCAGGACGTCGCGGACGTCGTCTACAAGACCGAGCAGGCCAAGTTCGAGGCCGTGGTCGACGACATCGCCGAGCGGCACGAGAAGGGCCAGCCGGTCCTGGTCGGCACGACGTCGGTGGAGAAGTCCGAGCGGCTGAGCAAGATGCTCAAGCGGCGCGGCATCCCGCACGCGGTGCTGAACGCCAAGCACCACGAGCAGGAGTCGGCGATCGTCGCGGAGGCGGGCCGCAAGGGCGGCGTCACCGTCGCGACGAACATGGCGGGCCGCGGCACCGACATCATGCTCGGCGGCAACCCCGACTTCCGCGCCGACCTGGCGCTGCACCAGCGCGGGCTGTCGCCGCTGGAGACGCCCGAGGAGTACGAGGCCGCCTGGCCCGAGGCGCTGGAGAAGGCCAAGGAGGACGTCAAGGGCGAGCACGAGGAGGTCGTCGACGCCGGCGGCCTGTACGTCCTGGCGACCGAGCGGCACGAGTCGCGGCGCATCGACAACCAGCTGCGCGGACGTTCCGGCCGGCAGGGCGACCCGGGCGAGTCCCGGTTCTACCTCTCGCTGGAGGACGACCTGATGCGGCTGTTCAACTCGGCCCGCGTCGAGTCGATCATGACCCGGCTGAACATCCCGGACGACGTGCCGATCGAGTCCAAGATCGTCTCCAACGCGATCAAGTCGGCGCAGAGCCAGGTCGAGCAGCAGAACTTCGAGATGCGCAAGAACGTCTTGAAGTACGACGAGGTGCTGAACCGGCAGCGCAAGGTCATCTACGCCGAGCGCCGCAAGGTGCTGGAGGGCGAGGACCTGCACGACCAGGTCCGCCGGATGATCGACGAGGTCGTCGCCGGCTACGTCGCGGGCGCCACCGGCGAGGGCTTCGCCGAGGAGTGGGACCTCGACAAGCTGTGGAAGGCGTTCAAGCAGCTCTACCCGATCTCGCTCACGGTGGACGAGCTGGTCGAGGACATCGGCGGCGACATCTCCAGCCTGGACGCCGAGACCCTCGCCGAGAAGATCCGCGAGGACGCCCTGGCGGCCTACGACAAGCGCGAGGAGGAGCTCGGCGCGGAGGTCATGCGCGAGCTGGAGCGCCGCGTCGTGCTGTCGGTGCTGGACCGCAAGTGGCGCGAGCACCTCTACGAGATGGACTACCTCCAGGAGGGCATCGGCCTGCGGGCCATGGCGCAGCGCGACCCGCTGGTGGAGTACCAGCGCGAGGGCTACGACATGTTCAACGCGATGCTCGACGGCATCAAGGAGGAGTCGGTCGGCTACCTGTTCAACCTCGAGGTCGAGGTGGAGGAGCAGCCGGAGACCCCGGTCGTGGGCGCCGAGCCGGTGGCGGTCGCCAAGTCCGCCCCCGCGGTGGACATGGAGAAGGCCGACGAGGCGGAGGTCGAGGAGGCCGAGGAGGCCGTCTCGATCAAGGCGAAGGGCCTCGACCAGCCCAAGCGTCCGAAGAAGCTGGAGTACTCGGCCCCGACCGTCGACGGCGAGGGCGGTGTCGAGCACCACAGCGAGGAGACCGCGGACGAGTACGCGGGCGTCAACCGCAACGACCCGTGCCCCTGCGGTTCCGGCAAGAAGTTCAAGCGCTGCCACGGCGACCCGCGCAGCAAGGCCAAGTAGGGCGCCGGCGAGCACGAGCAGGACGCGCGGAAGCGGCCTCCCGAAGCCTCGGGGGGCCGCTTCCGCATGTCAGGGCCCCTTTCGGTGTCTCAGGGCCCGTCTCGCGTGTCAGGGCGCGGTCGTCTCCAGCGCCGTGCAGCGCCACCGTCCCCGCGCGTGCTCCAGCCGCAGCGCCAGCGCGTGGACGCGTCCCGCCACGACGACCAGGGCGACCGCCTCGGCGACGTCGGGCGCCGGCCGCTGCGAGCGCGTCGACAGGACCTTCGGCGGGACGATCCGCCCGCCGCGCGTCCTCGGGCCGAGCTGGGCGGCGATCTCCCGGCAGACCGCCGGGACGGCCACGAGCGACAGCTGGTGCGCCGGCCGCGTCCCCGCCAGGACCTCCACGGCGAGCCGCACGGCCGCGTCCGCGACGGCCTGGACCTCCGCGTCCTCCCCGGCCGCCGGACGGACGAGCCGCAGCCCCGGGCTCCGCGGCGCGGGCCCCGCCGCGGGACGCAGCGCCAGCGCTCCGTGCACGGCGGGGGACGGGCGATACCTGACGAACCGAACCGCCCCGCTTCTGACCGGACGCACCATGAAACCTCCTGAATCGCTTTTTGAAACAGGAGTCACGAAGCTTGTGGAAAATACGTCCTGACCGCTTACGGCCGCTCTCGTAACGGGAATGTGAAAGGCGGCGGGACGCGATGTGCGTCCCGCCGCCTTCGGGAGCGAGTCCCGGGGTGCGGGGGCCCGGGACTCGGGGGGAGGGCTCAGCCCGCGGTGGAGTCCTGCGGTTCGGCGGTGCCCTTGCGGTTCCTCTTCTTCTTCCCGCCGCCCGCGAGCTCGGGGTCGGCGCCCGCGTCGACGGCCGTCGACTCCTCGTCCTCGGGTTCGCGGCCCGGGGTCGCGAAGTTGAACTTCGTGATCAGGAACTTGAAGATGAAGTAGTACAGGAAGAAGTACAGGACGCCCATGCCGAGGATGAGCCACAGCCCCTTGGTGTTGTCCTTCGAGGCGTTCAGCAGCAGGTCGATGCCGCCCGCGGAGAAGCCGAAGCCGAGCTGGGCTCCGGCCGCCTCCAGGACCGCCATCGAGATGCCGGTGAGGACGACGTGCACCCCGTACAGGACGGGCGCGACGAACATGAACGCGAACTCGATCGGCTCGGTGACGCCGGTGACGAACGCGGTGAGCGCGGCGGAGATCATGATGCCGCCGACCGCGGGGCGGCGGTGCGGGGGAGCGGCGCGCCAGATGGCCAGCGCCGCGCCGGGCAGGCCGAACATCAGGACGGGGAAGAACCCGGCGAGGAAGCCGCCCGCGTGCGGGTCGCCGGCCAGGTACCGGTTGATCTCGCCGTGCACGGTGCCGTCCGGGCCGTTGTAGGAGCCGAACACGAACCAGATCAGCGAGTTCGGGATGTGGTGCAGGCCGAACGGCAGCAGCAGGCGGTTGATGACGCCGTAGATGCCGGCGCCGGCCGCGCCCGCGCCGGTGATCCAGTTGCCGAAGTCGGTCAGCCAGCTGCCGAACACCGGCCAGATGAAGCCGACGAGGACGCCGAGCACCAGGGCGGCGACCGCCGTGACGATCGGGACGAACCGCCGGCCCCCGAAGAACGCCAGGTAGGTGGGCAGCTTCACCCGGTAGAAGCGCTGGTAGAGCAGCGCGGCGACGACGCCGATGAGGATGCCGCCGAGCACGTCGGTGGGGTTCTTGGCCCCGAAGTCGATGACCTCCTTGGGCGCCCCGTCCACCACCTTGGTGATCAGCACGTTGCCCTTGAGCTCGTCGCTGTGCGAGAACATGATCTTGGATACCTGGTCGAACACCAGGTATCCGACCACGGCGGCGAGCGCGGTGGAGCCGTCGGACTTGCGGGCGAACCCGATCGCCACGCCGACCGCGAACAGCAGCGGCAGGTAGCTGAACAGGGCCTGACCGGCGCCGCCGACGACCTCGGCGACGCGGTCCCAGCCGAGGCCGTCCGCGCCGAGCATGTCGGGCTGGCCGAACCGGAGCAGCAGTGCGGCGGCGGGCAGCACGGCGATCGGCAGCATCAGGCTGCGGCCGATCCGCTGCAGCACCGCGAGGGCGCTCGACCCTCGGCGCGGCGCGGAGTCCACTGTTGTCGCAGTCATCGCGAGGTTCCTCCTCAGGGGTTTCAGGAGTGAGGCGGGGGATTTCCGAGGGCCGTGTGGATCTGGTAGCGGTCCGCCCTGTAGGTCGACACGCCCAGCTCGGCGCACACTCCTCCGGTGTAGGAGCGTCGTTGCAGGAGCAGCACGGCACTGCCCCGGGCGATCTGCAGGTGCCTGGCGTCGGCGGCGTCGGCCAGGCTGGCGTCGATGGTCTGGTCGCCCGCGTCGAAGACGAGCCCGTAGACCGCTTCGAGGACGCCGTAGAGGGAGCGGTCCGCGAGCCTGCGATCGAGCAGGTCGGGCGCGAGCGAGGCCAGGATATGCGCGCGTTCGAGTGCCATGGGCTCGCCGTCGGCGGTGCGCAGCCGCTCGATGACGTGGATCTGCGTGCCCGGCTCGACGTCGAAGATCCGAGCGAGCCGCGCGTCGGCCGGGACCGTGCGCCGGTCCAGGTCGACGGCCCCGGGCCGCAGCCCCCGGGCCAGCATGTCCTCGGTGAACGAGACGAGCCGCAGCGGCATCTCGATCTTGGGCCGGGCGACGAAGGTGCCCTTTCCGGGGACGCGGTAGAGCCGCCCCTCGGACACCAGCTGGTCGACGCCCTGCCGGACGGTCATGCGGGACAGCCGGTACCGGACGCACAGCTCGCGCTCCGAGGGGATCGGGGCGTCGACGGGCAGTTCCGCGCTCTCGATGAGGTCGAGCAGGATGGCGCGGAGCTGGAAGTACTTCGGTACCGGACTGTGCGGGTCGATGGTCGTCACGGGGGTTTCCTCGATGGCCGATGGCCGGATCGATGGGATTCGCCGGGTTTCGACGGATGGGTGGGCTGGTCGGTGATTCGACAGTATTCGCTTTGGTTCGTACTGGTCTAGGCCGGACTAGACCACAGCATCGAAAGACATGTCAATGCACGAATTCGTAACGGCCCGATCACGCCCCGGCGACTTCAAGATCGACAAATGCGCAGGTCAGGCCGGGGCGCCGGATGGCGCCTCCGGTTCCGACCCCCGGCTTCATGACCATCTCCGGCTGTCCTTCCCGTGCGTCCGGTGGCCGGAACCCCCCGGGCGGTCCGGCGCCGGACGAAGTTTCGCCCCGCATCTTCATCTCCCTCCGATTCGTGGAGTATGGTGCGTACTGGTCTAGTCCGGACTAGACCAGTCGGTATCCGGAGGAACCCATCCGCGATCATCGCGTCACAGAGAGCGCGCCCCCATGGCATCACTGCTGATCACGGCCGAACAGATGATCCTCACCCCGGCGGCCGGCCCGCACCGCGTCGTGTCCCCGGGCTACGTCCGCGTGGCGGACGGGATGATCGTCGAGGCCGGAGAAGGGCGTCCGGAGGGCGCGCCCGACGTCCACCTCCCCGGCGGCCTCCTCGCGCCCGGCCTGGTCGACCTCCAGGTGAACGGGTACTTCGGGCACGACATGGTGGACGCCGACGCCGCCGCCTGGCACACCGTCGTGTCCCGCCTGCCCGAGACCGGCGTGACCGCGTTCCTCCCCACCTTCATCACGGCCCCGGTGCGCACGCAGGCCGAGGCGCTCCTCCGCACCCGCGACCTGCTGCCGGACCTGCCGCCCGGGGCCCGCGTCCTCGGCGTCCACCTCGAAGGCCCGTTCCTGTCGGAGAAGCGCAAGGGCGCGCACAACGCCGCGCATCTCACCGACCCCGCGCC
Source organism: Actinomadura sp. NPDC049753 (assembly GCF_040674655.1). Lineage (NCBI taxonomy): Bacteria > Bacillati > Actinomycetota > Actinomycetes > Streptosporangiales > Thermomonosporaceae > Actinomadura > Actinomadura sp. NPDC049753. The sequence goes on from NZ_JBFARL010000033.1 coordinate 52,915, forward strand.
CGCCGACATCGCGACGCTGCTGGAGACGGGCCTGGTCAAGCTGGTCACGCTCGCCCCCGAGCGGGACGGCGCCCTGGAGGCGATCCGCACCCTGACCGCGGCCGGCGTGCTGGTCAGCGTCGGGCACAGCGACGCCACCGCCGCGCAGGTCGCCGCCGCGGCCGACGCCGGCGCCCGCAAGGTCACCCACATCTTCAACGCGCAGACCGGCGTCCACCACCGCGACCCGGGCGTGGCCGTGCAGGCCCTCATCGACGAGCGGCTGAGCCCCGGCCTCATCCTCGACCTGCACCACGTCGGGCCCGAGGTGGCGACGCTGGTGCTGCGGGCCGCGGCGGGACGGGTCGTGCTCGTCACCGACGCGGCCTCGGCCGCCGGGATGCCGCCCGGCACCTACGACCTCGGCGGCGAGCCCATCACCATGCCCGAGCAGGGCCCGCCGCTGCGCGCCGACGGCACCATCGCCGGATCCGGCCTCCGGCTGGACGAGGCGGTCGGCAACGCGATCGCGCTCGGCGTCGACCCGGCCGACGCGGCGCCGCAGACCGCCCTCGGCGGGAACTTCCTGGAGACGCCGTGGGAGGACGTCGCGACGGCCGTGCACGCCTCCACGTACTCGCTGAAGTCGCTGACGATGGCGTGCCTGCCGCTGATGAAGGACGGCGGCTCCGTCGTCGGCCTCGACTTCGACGCCACCAAGGCGTGGCCGGTGTACGACTGGATGGGCGTGGCGAAGGCCGGCCTGGAGTCGTGCGCCCGCTACCTGGCCAAGTACCTGGGCCCGCAGGGCATCCGGGTGAACCTCGTCGCCGCGGGGCCCCTCGCGACGATGGCGGCCAAGAGCATCCCCGGCTTCGAGGGCATGACGGAGCTGTGGCCGAAGGCGGCCCCGCTCGGCTGGGACATCAAGGACAGCGAGCCTACCGCCCGTGCCTGCGCGGCCCTGCTGTCGTGGAAGATGAGGCTCGCGCCGTGGTCGATGAGCCACACGTCGCCGTGCCACACGAGCATGTTGGGGTTGCGCCAACTGCGGTCGACGTTGCCGA